>JAFEEP010000589.1 GCA_018241045.1 Pseudomonadota bacterium
CGCCTTGTCGGGGATGACGATCGCGCCGGTCTTGGTTTCCGTCTTTATCCGCACCTTCCCGAACATTCCGGGGCGCAGCTTGTGTTCGGGGTTGGGAAAGACCGCCCTGATGCGCGAGCTGCCGGTGGCCGGATCGAGTGCGCGGTCGACGAAGTCGATCGTCCCCTTGAACGGATAGACCGAACCGTCCGCCAGGGTCAGCTCGATATCGCGCCCCGATTCCGCCCGACTGCGCGGATCGCGCGTGCCATAGGAAAGCAGATCCTGCTCGCTCGCACTGAAATAGGCATAGATCGCGTCCTGACCGGACACCCGGGCAAGTTCGGGACCGGAGGGCGAAACCAGCGCGCCAACGTTGAAATTGGTGGTACCGATCTGCCCGCTCAGCGGGGACCGCACAACGGTGTAGGACACTGCGAGCTGGGCCTGCACCACCCCGGCCTGCGCCGCATTGACTTGCGCGGCACCGGCGCTCGCTGCCTGCACCGCATTGTCATAGACCTGCCGTGATATCGCGTCTTCCTTGACCAGCGGGCCATAGCGGGCAACGTCCTGGCGCGCCCGAGCGGCGTTGGCCTGGGCCCCGGCCAGTTGCGCCTGGGCACCGGCGAGCGCGGCACGATATTCACGCGGATCGATCACGTAGAGCGGTTGCCCCTTGCGCACCATCGCCCCATCGGCAAATTGCTTGGCAACGATGATCCCGCCAACCTGCGGGCGGATCGCCACCTCGTTCGTCGCTTCGAACTGTGAGGAGAATTCGCGATAGAGCGGCGTATCTTGCGCCTTGGCAACCGCGAACGATACCGGGATCGGCGGCGGCTTGGCCGGTTCACCCTGGCCACATCCGGCAAGCAGGGCAGTCGTCACGCTCAACCAGGCAAATCCTTGCGGCCTCATGGCTGCACTCCCCAAAAGTCAAGCGGACGCACTCTGAATCCACGCCAGGCAGAATCGCATCATTGGTTCGTTGCCCGGTAAGCAAACGCACATTCAGACATTGGGCAAGAGCTATCAAATCAACGCACGATCACCGGCTCTGCGAATCGGTTCATCTGATGTTAATCGGCCTGATGGGGAATCTGCAACGACTTGTTTTTTCGCGATTTGCACAAGGGTCAAGCAACACCGCTGATACATGGAATAGCCGGGTCGCCAGCCACACCTGCCCCGTTTCGTCATATTGGCGCAGATCAGAGCGTCGTCTTCGCAGCCGCAACGAATGCCGCAGCGCGCTCACCGACTTCGCTGGCACCGAGACCCGGCGCATAAAGCGCGGAACCAAGTCCGGCGTTATCCTCGACCCCGCCCGTCTTGCGACGGCTGACCCATTGCCGCGTTCAAGCAGCCAGCCGGTCGTGCGCGTCACGGGGCGAGGCGGACCAGGCACTCATGTCAGCGGCTGTCCCGGGCAGACCCTTGGTCTGGGCAATGCGCTGGTACCTGACCGCGCTTTCGATCATTGCGCCGCCCGCGAACTGGCCGGTCTCGCGCCGGGCAATCTCGTGCCACTGGGTATGGCCTTCGGGCCCGGCAAAGGCGTGGGCCAGTTCCTCCTCACGGCGATGTGCGAGCTCATCGGCGTTGACCGGCAGGTTGATCGTGCGCGCCCTGAGATCGACCCCGATGTGCCGCGCGATCGCGTTGAGGAAGGCGGCGCGCGTCAGGATGTCCGGCGGCTTGTGGTCCGCCGCGACCATCTCGACGATCAGTAGCCCCGCGCTTAGTCCGCCGCGACCGGCAGATAGACCGCGCTCGCCTCGCCGCCGCCCCAGCGCACCGTCTGGGTCGCCTTCTGATAATCCTTCGCCTCGGCGTTCATGATCGAGGACACCCAGGTCTGCGGGTTGCGGTCATAGAGCGGGAACAGGCTCGACTGGACCTGGACCATGATCTTGTGCCCGGGCAGGAACACGTGGTTCACGTTGGGCAGCGACCAGCCGAAGCTGTAGGTCTTGCCCGGTTCGAGCGGCGCCGGGGTGGCAAAGCCGTGGACGTAGCGGCCACGGAATATCTCAATCCCGATGCCCAGTTCATACCCCGCCATCGTGGGATTGGCGCTGTTCTCGTCCGGATAGACGTCGATCAGCTTGACCACCCAGTCGCTGTCCTGTCCGCTGGTCGCGGCGCGCAGGTCGACTCGCGGCGCGCCCTTGATGTGAACCGGCTTGGTCAGCACCCCCGTGCTGTAGGTCAGCACGTCGGTGCGCCCATCGACGAAGCGCTGGTCCTGCACCAGCCAGGTCCGCCAGGTATCGCCATCCATGTGGACCGGGCGCGGGATGAAGGGCACCGGCTTGGCCGGATCGGCGACATAGTCGTCGGAACCCGCGCTGGTCGGCTTGGTCCAGGTCAGCGATCCATTGCCGGCCAGGTAGAGCGGAGTCTCGCTTCCGGCCGGCCACTTCGCGTCGGTTTCCCAGCGGTTTGTTCCGGTGGCATAAGTTACCGCCGCAGGCATGGCCTTGCACGGCGCAGGATTGGACTTGAGGCGGCAGTCGAAGAACGGCTTGATCCAGCCGAGCCGAAACTGCAGCGCGGTATCGCCTTCAAATTTAAGCGGGCCGAGGTTGTAGCCCTCGTAGTTCGCGCCCGAATGGCGCCATGGCCCGATGCCCAGCGTGATGGGCGCATCGGGTTGCGCGGCCTTGACCGCCTGGAACACGTGCGGCGCGCCATAGCTGTCTTCCTGGTCCCACTGCCCCAGCATGACCAGCGTCGGCACGGTCAGCTTGCGCTTGGCGAGCAGCTTGTCGACCGCCTGTTCCTGCCAATAGGTGTCATAGGCTGGGTGTTCCATGATCTTGCGCACGGTCGGCAACTGGTCGATCCCCCACTTGCGCGCGAACCCGCCTGACGACACCCCATCGAGATAGATATTGTATTCGTCGCCCGTCCCGACCGGCACCGAGCCGCCGCCCTTCTCCACTGTCTGGCCCAGGTCATAATCGAAACCGAAGGTGCGGAACGCGCCGTTGTGGAACCAGTCATCGCCCATCCAGCCATCGACCATCGGCGACTGCGGCACGGCAGCCTTGAGCGCCGGATGCGGGTCGATCAGCGCCATCAGCGAAGTGAAGCCAAGGTAGCTCGATCCAATGATCCCGACCTTGCCGTTTCCTTCGGATACATTCTTCACCAGCCAGTCGATCGTGTCATAGGCGTCGGTCGAATGATCGGTCCTGGTCTTGTTGAGCGGCCCGCGCAGCGGCCGGGTCATCACGTAATCGCCTTCGGATTTGTGCAGTCCGCGCACATCCTGATAGACCCGGATGTAGCCATCGTCGACGAACGGCGCGTCCATCACAGGCAGGATCTCCTCGATCTTCTGGCTGCGGTTGCGGGTGGTGTGGCCGGTGGCGTCATAG
>JAFEEP010000058.1 GCA_018241045.1 Pseudomonadota bacterium
CGATTCAGCCCGCCAAGGTCACCAACCCGGCGATGGCCGAACTGGGCAAGAAACTGTACTTCGACCCGCGCCTGTCGCGCTCGGGCTTCATCTCCTGCAACTCCTGCCACAACCTGTCGATGGGCGGTAGCGACAACCTGAAGACCTCGATTGGCGACAAATGGCAGCAGGGCCCGATCAACTCGCCCACGGTACTGAACTCCAGCCTGGCAGTGGCGCAGTTCTGGGATGGTCGTGCCGCTGATTTGAAGGAGCAGGCCGGTGGCCCCATCGCCAACCCGGGCGAGATGGCCTTCACCCACGACCTGGCGGTCGGTACGCTGCGCACCATCCCTGGCTACGTGGCCGAGTTCAAGTCGGGGTTTGGTTCGGCGGACATCAACATCGACAAGATCACCCAGGCGATCGCCGCCTTCGAGGAAACGCTGGTCACGCCGAACTCGCCGTTCGACCAGTGGTTGAAGGGCGACGACAAGGCCCTGACCGACCGCGAACTCGCTGGCTATGGCCTGTTCAAGGAGAGCGGCTGCGTGGCGTGCCACAACGGTCCGGCGGTGGGGGGCACTTCATTCCAAAAGATGGGCTTGTTCGAGCCGTACAAGACGAACAACCCGGCTGAAGGCCGCGCCGGCGTCACCGGCAAGGACGAAGACCGCATGAACTTCAAGGTGCCAACGCTGCGTAACGTGGAACTGACCTATCCGTACTTCCATGACGGTGAAGCCGCGACACTGGAGCAGGCGGTGGAACTGATGGGTCGCCTGCAACTGGGGCGCAAGTACAGCGAGCAGGAAATCTCCGACATCGTCGCTTTCCTGAAGACGCTGACGGGCGACCAGCCGACCTTCGTGGTGCCACTGCTGCCGCCGTCGTCCAACGAGACTCCGAAGCCGAATCCCTGGCAGTAAAAGCCCCTGCCCCTGTCCCAACTTACATGATGGGACAGGGGCTTTGTACGAAATGACGCTTATAAGTGACCGCATTCGGGGCGATCGACCGTGCGGTCGCGCTGATCCAGGCCGGCGCCGCCGACTACATCACCAAGCCCTTCGATCCGGACGCCCTGGTCGCGAAGGTTTGTGCGCTGGCCGAGCGCTACGGCGCTGCCCGGAAAAGCTCCCGCGGAGGCGAGCGCCTGGGTGTGTCGCCGGCGATGGAGCGCATCGCCGAAACCCTGCCCCGCCTCGCTCGCCACACCGACACCCTGCTCATCACCGGCGAGTCCGGGGTCGGCAAGGAGCATGTGGCGCGCATGTTCCATGAGCATGCCGCCGGCGGCGAGGCGGCCTTCGTCGCGGTCAATTGCGCGGCGATTCCGGAGAGCCTGATCGAGTCCGAACTGTTCGGCTACGAAAAGGGCGCCTTCACCGGCGCGGCCAAGGCCCGGCGCGGCTACTTCGAGCAGGCGCAGGGCGGCACCCTGTTCCTGGACGAAATCGGCGACATGCCGCTGTCGATGCAGGCCAAGCTGCTGCGTGTGCTGCAGGAACATCGGCTGCAGCGCCTGGGCGGCGAATCCACGATCGCAGTGGATTTCCGGCTCATCTGCGCCACCCACTGCGACCTCAAGGCGATGGTCGAGGAAGGTCGCTTCCGGGAGGCCTCTACTACCGCATCAACGTCATCCACCTGCGCATTCCGCCGCTGCGCGAGCGCAAGGAAGACATCGTCTGGTTCATGCGGCACTTCATCGAGGCCTTCAACCACGCCCATCCGGAAGAAGCCCGTCGGATCGATCCGCGCACCCAGGAGGCGCTCACGCGCTACCCCTGGCCGGGCAATGTGCGCGAGCTCAAGCACGCGGTCGAGCGCGCCTGCATCCTGTCCCCCGGCCCGGTCCTGGGCACCGACGCCTTCTTCGGCGAGGGCCAGGACGTGGGCGCCGAAGCGCCGGCCTCACGCCCGCTGGCCGATTACCTGATGGACTGCGAGCGCGATTACCTGCGCATGGTGCTGGAGCAGCACGGCGGTCACATGACCCGCAGTGCGGAAGCACTCGGTATCACCCGCAAGAACCTGTGGGAAAAGATGCGCAAACTGGGGATGAGCGAGCCGGGCTAACCTCTTCTCGCCGATGATCCTGAGTCATGACTGCGAGAGCGGCCCGAAGCTTTGCCCACTCACCCTGCTCGTCAGCGCCTCCTGTCCGGTTCTTGTTCATCGGCTTGCAACGTAGCGCGACGCTTGCTTCCCACGCTCGGCCACCCTCACGCAGCGCTTCACTTCGTTCGTTGTGATCAACTAACAGCGGACCTTGCGCCCACAGGAGTACGCCCATACTGGGCGCAGACGAAGGAACCTCCCGCCGGGTACGCGGGAGGCTGCGTGGAGGTCAGTGGCGGAGAGACTTGCGCCCGGACAGGCAGTGCACGCGGATGCGCCGCCAACGCCCATCGTCGATGAGGCGCTCGAGCGTCTCGCCAAGAGCGTCAAAGAACACTTCATCGACCCGCTCGACCAGTTCGCCGTCACGGCGTAGTTCCACCGCGTAAAGGTCCAGCCCGCGCTTGTACAGGACGGTGACCCGTCCCTGGAACTTTGCCGTGACCACCGTGAAGGCGATGGTCGGCGGCGTCGCGATGATGTCCTTGGGCAGCGGATCGACCCAGGTAAAGTCCCGCGCACCGGCATCTACGAGCATGTGGGTGATGCGCCGGAAACCGTCGGGAGCTGGCAACTCTTCCATCTGCTGGATAAGCGCCTGCAGCTCGGGGCAGCGAGGTTCTGGGATCGGCAGCTTCGCCGGCGCGGAACCGAGCACGAACCGCTGCACCGTGTACGGCTTGCCGTCGGCGGTGAACTCGGTGTGCTCCTCGGGCGTGTCCGCGCGCTGACCGTCGAAGCGGCGTCTGACGTAGGGTTCGACCTGCACCTTGGCGCCCTCGTCGGGAACTTCGGTGACAAGCGAGCGATCGAGCACCGCAAACTCGGCCCGTCCCGTCTTGACGACGATGGCCTCGTCGGTGGTGGCGATGACCCTGCCCTCGAAAGGCTTCGGGTCGATGTGAAAGCCCAGCGTCGAAACCTTGGGCTCGCCGTCGAAGATGTTGAACTTGAACGAACGGACGTTGGACGGCACATGACCGACGACAAGCGTTCGCATCTGTGCACGGATGGCTTGGGTGTCCATGGGGAGGCTCCTTGTGGCAACCAAGGGACTCCCGCCCGCAAGGGAGGTCGATCCCTTGAGGGTGAGGTGGATGGACGCAGGTGCGCCCGGAGAACGAAACGACCAGCACGGTGATCCGCGCTGCAGTCTTGAAGGTCTCGACTGCCTGGGCATGGTGCTGACAACTGTCAGCAACGCATGGCCTGAGGATGGGCGCGCAGCATGGGTGCCGTCGTAGCGAAAACCGAATCGCAGACGGCCCGCTTTGGGGCAGTGGTCCGCATCAAGGAACAAGGCCAGGACCAGGGCGCCGAAGGCCACGCGGGCCTTCGGCTGGAGAGGAAGAAGAACCACCTGTGGGCTGCGTCAGCGCTGGCCGTCGTCAAAGCCGTTCGCTGCGTCAGCAATCGCACCCGACCCGTTTCGTGGCTGGGGCCGGCAACCTCTGGCGTGCATCCACACACAAAGGGAGCCCGTTGTTCCGCCGGCGGGCACCGGCACGGAATACCCTCGGCCAAAGGGGCCTCGTCACGGCTCGCGCGGCGGCAAGGCGTCAGGAAG
>JAFEEP010000590.1 GCA_018241045.1 Pseudomonadota bacterium
ATAGGATTGGGCATGGACCGGAGCCGCGACCAGCAGCAGCGGAAGCACAACAGTACGGTTCATTCTGACTTCTCCTCGGCAGCGCTCTATGTCGATCATCTGTGCAAGGCGTGTGCCATGCCGTTGTCATAGGTCAGTGCGGCGTAGGGTACGCCTTGGCTCCCGGGTTCGATCACGACCCGCGCCGGACGCCCTGCGGCCCGCGCCAGCGCCAGCACCTCAGCAGAAGCGGACGCTGGCGCGACCAGCGTCAATTGCAGCCGCGGATCGCTGCCGCTCATGGCGAGCCATTGACGTAGCGATGTGTCGCTTTGGCCTCGCCAGATCGCGACTGGCTCGCCTTCGGCGGGCAATGCCGGTCTGGCCGGGGGCATCGGCGCAACCGGCGCATCGCGCAGCGCGGCGGCGGTGATCATGAACAGGATCAGCGAAAGGTCGGTCATGACATATTGCCAGCCGGTCCCGGCCCGCGCTCTCACGCCGCCCGGCCCAGCCTACGCGGCGGCATGGCGTCATGGATTTGCTCGGTCAGCCAGTCGATCACCGTCTGGCGCTCGACCTCTTCGGCCAGCGCGGCGCGCTCAATCCGGCGAGCGAGCGGAGCCAGCACGAGGTTGGCGAGCAGCAGGCCGTAAAGCGTGGTGGTCACCGCCATGGCGATCGCCCCGGTAAAGGCCCCGCGGGCGAGGCCATCAGCGGGCAATTGACTGAGCGAGACAAGCGTTCCCGCCAGCCCGAACACCGGAGCCAGCTCCGCCCCCTGCGCCAGCGTTCGCACCGCGCGCTCGCTTTGCGCCAGTCGCCGTGCCTTGTGCGCCGCGTGCCGATCGAGCAGCGCGGCGAGCGAGCGGCGTTCGAGCAGCGCGCCGGTCGCCTCCTCGAACTCGCTGTCGGCGTAGTGGTGCGGTTCGGCGCGGTAGAGCCCGTCTTGGCGGATTTCCTGGACCTGGCTCGCCAGTCCGGCCCGCGTCGCCTCGGCGTCGAATGCCGGGCGGCGCAGCCACAGCAGCTTGCGCAGGGCCACCCGGCAATCCGCCGGACCGCAGCGCAGCAAGGTCGCCAGCCCGGTTCCGCCCAGCACGATCAGCGCCGAGCGTCCATCGATCAGGGTCATCCAGTTCATCCGCGCACTCCTTCGCGACAAAGGACGACCATTGCCGCACGACATTCAGCCGGCGGCGCACCTTTGCCGTCGGCGGCAGGATCTTGCCGCCCGGGCCCAGACCGAACCCACGCAATTGCGCCATTCCCACAACTGGCACAGCGCTTGCGATGACCGCCGCACGTCAACCACGGAGGGCCATATGGCCGAGAGCATCTTCGGGATTCACGCCGCCGCGCTCGAACTGCGTTCGCAGCGCATGGGGCTGATCACCGCCAACATCGCCAATGCCGCGACGCCGGGTTACAAGGCCCGCGACATCGACTTCGCCGCCGCGCTCAAGGCGCGCAGCGAGGGGCTGGGCAAGGATGCGGCGATCGCGAAGACCACGCAGTATCGCGTGCCCGTCATGCCCAGCCTTGACGGCAACACCGTCGAGATGGCGACCGAGCAGACCGCCTTCACCGAAAACGCCGTGGCCTATCAGGCGACCCTCGGGTTCATTCGCGGGCGGGTCGATACCCTGACTCGCGCGCTGAAGGGCGACTGAGCGTGAGCCAGCCGCTCACCCTGTTCGGCCTCGCCCAGCGCGCCATGTCGGCCCAACTGGTGCGGATGAACGCCGCCTCGTCAAACCTCGCGAACGCCGGGACGGTCGCGGGCAGCGAGGGCGCCGCCTATCGCCCGGTTCGCGCGATTTTCGCCCAGGAGGTCGACCGGCAGAGCGGGCTGTCCACCGTGCGGGTCAGCGCCGTGATGCAGGAAAGCGCCGCACCGCTGAAGGAACACGACCCCACGCACCCGCTGGCCGATGCCAATGGCGATGTGTGGACCGCCCCCGTCGATGAGAATGCCGAGATGGTCGAGATGCTCGATGCCTCGCGCCAGTACCAGAACCTGGTCGAGGCCTTGTCCACCGCCAAGCAGTTGATGCTTGATACCTTGAGGATGAAGTGATGACCGCGATTTCTCCGCTAACCGGCGGCACCTCTGCCGCTGCCGCAATTCCCCAGCACAAGACACTGGGACAGGCCGATTTCATCCGCCTGATGACCACCCAGATGAAACTGCAAGACCCGCTCGAACCGGTCGATAACAAGGAGATGATCGCGCAGATGGCGCAGTTCTCCTCGCTGTCGGGGATCGACCAGATCAACCAGACGCTTGGCACGATTTCGGCCCAGCTTGACCGGATAATGACCGCGCAGGCGGCCAGCCAGACGACACCTGACGCAGCCTAGGAGGCACCTATGTCATTCTACACGTCGCTTAACGGACTCAAGAACGCGCAAACCGAACTGTCGGTCATCGCCAACAACCTTGCCAACGCCGAAACCACCGGTTTCAAGAAAAGCCGGATCAATTTCGCCGACATCGTGTCCAGTTCCGCCTCGACCAATCCCAAGCTGGTCAAGGGGATCGGATCGACCGTCAGTTCGATCGACCAGAACTTTTCGCTCGGCCCGATCCAGCAGACCGGCGCGGCGCTCGATCTGGCGATCGACGGCGAAGGCTTCTTCACCAAGGTTAGCCCAGTCACCGGCAAGACCTTCTACACCCGCAACGGCAATTTCGGACTGGATGGATCGGGTTATGTCGCCGATCCCACCGGCAGTCGCCTGCAAGTCCTGCCGGTCGACGCCGCGGGCAATGTCACCGGCCTGACGCCGCAGGACGCGCAGGCCCCGTTGACCAACGCGGCGGGGTCGGACTTCGTCGGGATCACGGTCAAGACCGACGGGTCGATGATGGCGAGCTATGCCGACGGCAGCAACCAGTCGATCGGCAAGGTCGCGCTCGCCAGCTTCGTCGCACCGACCGGACTGCTCCAGACCGGCAACCAGGATTGGCAGGCCACCGGCATATCCGGCACGGCGGCCTATAACCAGCCCGGCGCGGCGCGGTTCGGCAACATCCTGTCAGGCAGCCTCGAACAGTCCAACGTCGACATTGCCGAGGAAATGGTCGGACTGATCACCGCCCAGCGGTATTTTCAGGCCAACGCCAAGGCGATCGATACCGCGACCCAGTTGTCGCAGACGATCGTGAACCTGAGGACCTGAGGGTAGGTCATGGACCGCATGATCTGGACCGCCGTTACCGGCATGAACGCCTCGATGGCGCGGCAGCGGATGCTCGCCAGCAACATGGCCAATGCCCAGACCACCGGCTTTCGCGCCGAGGTCATGGCGCAAAGCCCGCTGACCCTCGACGGACCAAGTCTGGAAGTACGGGCGATGAACGAGGCGCTGGTCAAGGGCGCGCGGATGGAACCGGGCGCCGTCACCCAGACCGGGCGCGCGCTCGACGTGGCGTTGAATGGCAGCGCCCTGCTCGCGGTCCAGGCGGCTGACGGC
This sequence comes from Pseudomonadota bacterium, assembly GCA_018241045.1. Classification (GTDB taxonomy): domain Bacteria; phylum Pseudomonadota; class Alphaproteobacteria; order Sphingomonadales; family Sphingomonadaceae; genus Novosphingobium. The sequence goes on from JAFEEP010000590.1 coordinate 3,460, forward strand.
AGCGAGGCCTATACCCCGCGCGGCGACCTGTCGCTCTCCCCCAACGGGGTGGTGGTGACCGGCGATGGCGCAACCGTGCTGGGCGAGGCCGGGCCGGTCTCGGTCCCGCCGGGCAGCGATGTGTCAATCGCGCCGGACGGTTCGGTGCTGGCCCGCAACCCGGCCGATCCCGCCGCCCCGCCGCAGCAGATCGCGCGGCTCAAGCTGGTGTCGTGGCAAGGTAGCCGGATCGAGAAGGGCCTCGACGGCCTGTTTCGCGTCCCCGGCGGCGGCGCGCTGCCGCAGGACGCCGAAGCCAGCCTGACCTCCGGCGCGCTGGAAGGATCGAACGTCAAGACCACCGAAGTGCTGGTCGAAATGGTCGAGGCCCAGCGGCTTTATGACATGAGGACCAAGCTCGTCGCCACCGCCAAGGAACTCGACGAGCAGGGCGCCAGCCTGATGCGGCTCAGCTAAACAGAAGGGATACCGCCATGCCCACTTCCGCCATGCACGTCGCCCGCACGGGCCTTGAGGCGCAGGACGCGCGGATGCGCGTGATCGCCAACAACCTCGCCAATATCGGCACCACCGGGTTCAAGCGCGACCGGGCCAATTTCGCCACCCTCGCCTATCAGGACGCGCGGATCGCCGGGCAGCAAAGTTCCAGCGAGACGGCCTATGCCACCGGGCTCAATCTGGGAACCGGGGTCTCGGTGCAGTCGACCACGTCGATCACCACCCAGGGTACGCTCAACACTACCGGCAATTCGCTCGACCTGGCGCTGGATGGCGATGGCTATTTTCAGGTCCAGCTTCCCGGCGGACGGCTCGGCTACACCCGCGCGGGCAATTTCACCCGCTCCGCCGAGGGCCAACTTGTGACCAGCCAGGGCTATCCGGTCCAGCCGCCGATCACCATTCCCGAAGGTTCCACCGCGGTCACGGTCGGCACCGATGGCACGGTTTCCGCGATGACGGCGGGCAGTTCCGCACCGACCGAGCTGGGCCAGATCACCCTGGCCAGCTTCGCCAATCCGGCGGGCCTGCAGGCCGTGGGCGACAATTTCCTGTCCGAAACCGCCGCCAGCGGCCCCGCCCAGATCGGGGCGGCGGGCGATGGCGGGCGCGGCCAGATCCGCCAGGGGATGCTCGAGGGATCGAACGTCAACGTGGTCGAGGAACTGGTCGACATGATCGAATGCCAGCGCGCTTACGAGGTCAATTCCAAGATGATCTCCTCGGTCGACGAAATGCTGCGCAATGCGAACCAGACGCTGTGAGGAAACCACCGATGCCGAAGGCCACCGACCACAATCTCCCCTCCCGCAAGCGGGAGGGGGACTGGTTGGCAGCGGCGCTTTA
>JAFEEP010000591.1 GCA_018241045.1 Pseudomonadota bacterium
ATCATGGCTTCGCCCACATTGCCCATGGTGTACAGGTAGACGTGGGGCAAGCCACCGATCAGCGCATCGGGCCAGTCGCGGTCGGACAGGGCCACCTGCTTGCGCGGCGTGAACTCCAGGCTGCCATGGGTGCCGAAGTGCATCACCGCGTCCCCACCGAAGACTTCACGCGTCCACAGGTACGAAGCCACATACGGCCAGGGCGGCGCGAGTTGGGTGCCGTGCACGAGCTTGAAGGTATCGTCCCCAATGCCCGGCAGCGGCTGCGGCAGCAGCACCACGTTGCCCAGCGGCACGCGCGCGACGGCGACGCGGCCTTGCGCGCTCAGGTAGGCACCCGGCGCCGGACCGAACTGCCGGGCTACCTGATCGCATAGCAGTTGCACGATCTGCCTGCCGCACCAGCCGTTCAATTGCGAGGCCTGGATCCAGGCCGGCTCGCCATCACGCAGGAAGCTGGCGAAGTCGCCCTTGGCGTAAGGGCCGATATTGGGGCCTCGCCGCTGCAGCAGCTTGGCGAATTCGGCCTCGGTGGCGGGCAACCCTTCCACGCGGTAGCCGTTGGACTGCAAACGCCGCAGCAAGGCATAGAGCGACGGCACCACCTCCAAGTCGCCGGTTGTCAGAGCGCTTTGGCCCGGGCCCTTGTAGTAATAGATGGCGAGCTTCTTGTCGGCGTTGGCCTTGGCTTTAAGCGCCACGGTGCGCTGCACCAGGCCGGCAAAGCGCTCCAGCCTTGCAGGGAGCGCGCGGAACACGCGCAGTCCGTCATCGTCCCGGAACTGGGCGGCGATCGCCATCGGCGTGGTTGCGCCGTCGATCTCGGGCAGCGTGACGGACATGGTCAGCAGCCCGCCATCGAAGCTGCGTTGGTCGGCCAGCCACTCGCCCTCTTCGGTGAAGACGCTCACCGGGGCGAACAGCGGAATGTTGCGCGCGCTCAACCATTGCCGGGCCTCGTCGGCCTGCCCCAAGGTAAGTCGCCCGTGCGGCATGTACACCACTGCCGCGGGATCGACCTGCTTCAGGAACGCCAGCCGCTGGCGCACTGCCGAGATCGGCACCACCTCGAAGCCACGCGCCTCGAAGGCGCGGATCACCGCGTCCACATGGTCGCGGTTGGCGTTGAACGGGCCGGGCACGCTGGTCAGCAGCGCCAGACGGGGACGGCCCGGCTTCCAGCCCGGCTGCTTTTGCCGCCATTGCTCGAAGGTGTCGAAGTCCGCGAAGACCGCGTCGTCGCCCAGGTGGAAGAGCACGTCCTGGGGCATGGGCTGCGGCGCCTCCACCGCGCCTGCAAACAGGCGCTTGCCGTCGAGCACGCGGCGGGCGTAGGTCTGCATCCTGGCGTAGTTGGCGGGCCCTCCTCCACGCAGATAGCCGGCCACGGCGTCCAGATCGGCGCCTTGCAGATTGGTCAGCGTGTCGTGCTGGGGATTGGTGGCGCCATCCACGTAGACGGGCGTACCGGCCGCGCCGGCGGCGCGCAACTGTTGCAGCTGGTCGTCATTCAACTTGAGACCACGGCCAAAGAGCAGCACCAAGTCATAGCGCCGCGCCTGAGCCACTCGATCCAGCGGCAAGACCTCGGCTCGGGTGAAAGCGCCGGGGCTGGCCTTGATCAGGCGCGCCGCCTGGAAATCCGGATAGTGCACCAGCGCCACCCGCGTCGGTGCCAGCCAGGCGCGCCATGCCATCCACAGCCCGACAGCGAGCACCAGGATCAGCACCGCGGCGATCAGTGTGCGACGCCAGCCCTGGGTTGTTTTTATTGAGCCTCGTGCCCACGCCATTTTTCTCAGCCTGCCTCAAAAATTAAAACGTAATGTTATAACATTCATTGTTTTGACAATCGACCCAAGGGGAAATCTCATGTTTCGTTTGACGCGCCTGTACGCAGCCATGTGGGGGGTATGGGCGGCAGCCGCAAGCCCAGCCGTGTGGGCACAGGAACCCATACCGGAATCCGCAGAAAAGCACGATGCAGCCACATTGCCCTCCGTGGTCATTACCGCGACACGGCGGCCCACCGCGGCACTGACCACGCCGGCCACGGTGTCGGTGATCGGCGAGACGCAGCTGCAGGAAAACCTGGTAACCGACTTCAGCGAGATGTTCCGCTACGAGCCCGGCATAACCGTCAAGCGCGAAGCGCGTGGCCGAGGCGGTGAGGCCGGTATCGAAGTGCGCGGTATCGGTGGACAGCGCCTGGGCATGCTGCTGGATGGTGTGCGTTTACCCAACGGCTATGTGGCCGCGGGTGCCAACCTGGGTCAGTTGCGGCTGGATCCGTTGTCGCTCGGCCGCATCGAGGTGTTGAAAGGCCCCGCCTCCAGCCTCTACGGCAGCGATGCGCTGGCCGGCGTGGTGCTGTTTCGCACACTGTCGCCGCAGGATTTTCTGGACTCATCCAGGAACGTTGCCGGCTCGGCCTCCACGGGCTACGACGGCCGGGACAACGGCCGCTGGGCCAACGCCAACCTGGCATTGCGCGCAGGCGCCACGCAGAACCTGCTGTCATTCACGGCACGCGATGGCCATGAACTGAAGAACCACCCCGACAGTGCCTTGCATCCCAACCCCCAGGATACGCAGATGCGCAACCTGCTGTTCAAGTCGGTATTGGACATCGACTCCAGTCAATCATTGACGCTGACCGGCGAGCACTATGAACAGTCCATCCGCACCGACCAGCAATCGTTGATCGGCCCCATTGCCGGTGGCACGCGCATTACCGACAGCACGGCAAATGATGACAGCAAACGCGACCGGCTGGGTCTGGCCTACCGCTACGCACCCAGCGGCGCCTGGTTTGACAACTTCTCGGCACAAATCGACTATCAGCGCAGCAGCAGCGAAGAGCGCACGCATGAAGGGCGCAAGCCGCCGGGCGCCGCCCCGGCGCTGCTGCGCGATGGCACCCTGTCCTACCGCGAACCCCAGTGGTCAGGTAGTCTGCAATTCGATGGCCATGTTGACACCGCCAGCGTGACCCACCGCTGGGTGGCCGGCATGGATGTGCTGTCCAAGTCGGTCAGCCTCTACAACAACGCGGTGCAACGCACCGCCGCAGGAACCGGAATCACCCATGTCATTGATGGCGAAGTCTTTCCGCGCCGCACAGCGCCGGAACCCGACGTGCGCAACCTCGGGCTGTTCGTGCAGGATGAGCTGGCTTTCGGCGACGGCCGCCTGCGCCTGACGCCCAGCCTGCGCTTTGACACCTACCGGATCTCGCCGCAGCCTGATGCGCTGTTCGCCAATGCCAACGTCGCTGGCAACACGCCATCGAATCTATCCAAACGCGCGTGGACCCCACGCCTCGCGCTGAGCTATGAGTGGAAAC
>JAFEEP010000592.1 GCA_018241045.1 Pseudomonadota bacterium
CCCGGCCCGCACGACCCGGAGTGTGCCAGCCTGGCCGACTGGCGCGCGGTTCACGCCACCAACCTTGATGGCACGTTCCTTGGCTGCCGCTATGCCATCGGCGCGATGAAGGAGTGCGGCGCAGGATCGATCATCAACATTTCCTCGCGCTCGGGCATGGTCGGCATTGCCGGCGCTGCGGCCTACGCCAGCTCCAAGGCGGCGGTGCGCAACCATACAAAGTCGGTCGCGCTCTTTTGCGCGCAGAACGGCTGGGCGATCCGTTGCAACTCGATCCACCCGGCCGCGATCCTGACCGAGATGTGGGAGCCGATGCTGGGCACCGGCGCCGACCGGGCGGAGCGCATGGCTGCCTTCGTCGCCGACACGCCGCTCAGGCGATTTGGCACGGTGCAAGAGGTTGCAGCGCTTGCTGTCATGCTCGCTTCGGACGAGGCGAACTATATCACGGGCACGGAACTGACGATTGACGGCGGCCTGCTGGCGGGATCGGCGGCGGTGCCTAATCGATCCGGGTGAGGATCAGATCGCGCGCGGCCTGGATCGAGCCGCTTTCCTTCTGCAACGTCAGCCGTTCCTTGTCGTTCAGGCGGTAGAGCTGGACCGCGCGGGTGATCTCCTCGCGGCTGACCTCGATCGAGCGGAGCGCGCCCATCGCCAGGCGGATCGCGGATTCGAACACCTCGCGCACCGTGCCGCTGATCGGGGACGCGGCAAGGTCGATCACCGCGCGGCGATCATAGGTACGCACGAAGATCGAGGCCTGCGGGAACGCCTCGTGCACCGCGGCGGCGATCGGCGGGGTAATCTGGTCCGCATCGAGGCAGAACAGGATCAGCTCGGCCTCGGCGGCGCCAGCCTGGCGCAGCAGATCGATCCGGGTGCCGTCGCCGAAATAGACCTTGGCGCCAAACTCGCCCGCAACGTCGATCATTTCGATGTCGGTGTCGATCAGCGTGACGGGCACTTTGGCCGCGGTGAGAATCTGCGCAACGGTCTGTCCGAACCGGCCATAGCCGACGATGATGGCATTGGCGCCGTCGGCATTGGGACCGTCGCGGGTTTCGGTCTGGGCGTCGGCGGGTTCGCGAAAGCGCCGCGTGAACATCATCAGGAACGGGGTCGTGGCCATCGACAGGGTGACGACCGCGCTGAACAGGCTGGCGGTCTGCGCTTCGATCAGCAGCGCGCCGCGTGCCTGTGCGAACAGCACGAAGCCGAACTCGCCGCCCTGGCTGAGCAGCAACCCCAGCGCCAGCGCACCGCGCCAGCCCATCCCGAACAACCGCCCGATCAGCACGATCACCGCGGCCTTCACCGCGATCAGCGCCAGCGCCATGCCCGCCACGAACCAAGGATGCTCGGCGATCGCCCCAAGGTCGAGCAGCATCCCGACCGAGAGGAAGAAGAGACCAAGCAGGATCGAACGGAACGGTTCGATATCGGCTTCAAGCTCGTGCCGGTAAGGAGAATCCGCCAGCATCACCCCGGCCACGAATGCCCCAAGCGCGGGTGAGACGCCCAGCGCCTCCATCACCGCCGCCGCAGCAAGGACCGTGAACAGGGCTGCCACAACGAACATCTCGCGCTCGCCCAGCCCGCCGATCAGGCGGAACAACGGGCGGATCACGAACCGTCCGGCGGCGATTAACCCGGCCACGGCAGCCAGGGTGAGGATCGCCATCAGCCAGCCAGGCGGCCCGGCGCTCTGCGCCGGATTGCGGCTCAACGCGGCGATGATCGTGATCAGCGGGACGATCGAGATGTCCTGAAACAGCAGGATCGCAAAGGCCCGCTCGCCAAACGGAGTGCGCAGTCGCCCTGACGATTGCAGCATCGGCAGGACCTGCGCGGTCGAGGACAGCGCCAGCGGCAGGCCCAGCGCCAGCGCCGCTTGCCAGCCAAATCCGGTCAGCGCCGCGACTATTGCGGCGATCGCCAATCCGCAGGCGGCCACCTGAATCAGACCGATCGCGAAGATATCGCGGCGCATCGCCCACAGCCGCGCCGGGTTGAGTTCAAGCCCGACGATGAACAACAGCAGGGTGATGCCCAGTTCGGCGATCCCCTGCTTGCCCTCGGCATCGCCGACCAGCCCCAGAACCTGCGGGCCAACCACGACACCTGCAAGCAGGTAGCCGAGCGTCGCCCCCAGACCAAGCCGCCGGAACACCAGCACGAAGGCCAGCGCGAAACCGAGCAGGATGCCCCCGTCGCGCAGCAGGGTATGGCCCGCCGCGTCCACCCCTAGTCCGCCAACTGGCTGAAATCGGTCAGCGCCGCGTCACGCAATCCGCGCCAGACGCGCAGCGCCTGAACCGTTTCGGGAACGTCGTGAACGCGCAGCAGCTGCACCCCCGCATCCATGCCCTTGAGCGCCAGCGCGAGACTGCCGCCAAGCCGCTGGTGCGGTGGCGCCTCGTTGGACAGCGCCCCGATCGTGCGCTTCCGGCTCGCGCCGAGCAGCAGCGGCTGGCCGAGCGCATGGAACAACGGCAGGGCGTTGATCAATGCCAGGTTGTCGGCCACCGACTTGCCGAAGCCGATGCCGGGATCGAGGATGATCCTGTCGCGCGCAATCCCCGCCGCCACGGCAGCGTCGCGCCGCGCGGCAAGCCAGTCGAACACGTCGAGTACCACGTCGCCATAGCGCGCATCGGCGTGGAGATCATCGCCCTCGCCCGGGGCGTGCATCAGCACCACCGGCGCACCGGAACGCGCCGCAAACTCCAGGCTGCGCGGATCGTGGCGCAGCGCGGAGACGTCGTTGATGATTTGCGCCCCTGCCGCCAGCGCGGCCTCCATCACCGCCGGGCGACGGGTGTCGATGCTGATCGCAGCACCGGCTCCAGCAAGGCGCTCGATCGCCGGGATCACGCGCTTCAACTCGTCCCCTTCCCATACCGCGGCGGCGCCGGGGCGGGTGCTTTCCCCGCCCACGTCGATCAGCGCCGCGCCCGCCTCGAGCATGGCGGAGGCATGGGCGTTCGCCACATCGGGTTTGTCGAGGAACGTTCCGCCATCGCTCATGCTGTCGGGCGTCATGTTGAGGATGCCCATGACCTGCGGCTGGTCGAGCCGGATGGTCCGCTCGCCGCATTGCAACGGGGCATGGGAGCGCTGGAGGTTGCCAAACTGGTCGCGCACCGCGTCGGGCAGCCCCGGAAGGGCGGCGCGCAGATCAGGCAGCGCATAGCGAGTGCGGGTGACGACCTTGCCGCCCTCCCGCTCGATCAGCGCAAACCGGCTGGCATAAACCAGCCCCCCGGCAAGGCGCAGCGCCTCACCCTCCTCGGCCTGAGGTGAATCGGCAAAGGCGATGGGACGGAGGTAAAACCGAATCATGAG
>JAFEEP010000593.1 GCA_018241045.1 Pseudomonadota bacterium
GAAGTCTGCCTTGGCCCAGAACCCGCGGATTCGCGATGCGCTGCGGGACCTGGAAGACGCACTTCGAGCGCGTGGCGTGCTGCCGCCCGCCGCGGCGGCGTCGCTCGGTGTTGACGCTGAGCCGCCACTGCGGCAGCCGGACGGGATGCGCAGTGCGCGTGAAGCTGAGCGACTGAAGCGACTCGAGCAAGAGAACGCCAGCCTGCGCGCTGAGAACAGTGAGCTCAAGAAACAGCTCGAACGGTACGCCGTACTACATGAGGCGCTGTCGCTGACAGGACGAGTTCCGCGGTGACGAGCGTCTGCACGCTACGTGTCAGAGATATCCGCAGCCGAAATCCGCGTGGCTTCGGTGGCTGCATCTTCACCGGGGTGCAGATCGACGACGACGGCACTGTCCTGGATGCGCGCGAATACTATGTCGTCAAAGCGTCTTACAGAGTGATGGGCGGCGTACGTATACAGGCGGGGCAGTGGTGGCGCGTAGTCGGGGAGCTGAGCGCAAACGTCATCACGGTCAATGGGTATCGCGTCACGGAGTGGCAGATCGAGGCCCAGGCGCTTTCCCTCATGTGGCCCTCGGGCGAGCACATCATAACGCTGATGGCCGAGAGCCCCGATTTTCAGGGGATTGGCCGGGTGAAAGCGACTCGACTTTGGGAGACCTTTGGCGAGGGGCTTTACGACATCTTGGATCGAGGTGACGCAGCCGCGCTGACCTCTGTTCTCACTGACGAAAGTGCGCAGCAGGTTGTCGCTGCCTGGCATCTTCACGGCGATACCAAAACACTCCAGTGGCTGCATGCACGCGGTTTCAGTGTCACGGTTGGGCGCAAGGTGGTGTCTTACTTCGGAAAGGACGCCCCGGAGAAGATCGACGAAGACCCTTATCGGCTTTTGAGCTTTTGCGCGAGCTGGTCGCACGTCGATGCGCTGGCCCGGGGCGAGTTCGGCATCGATGAGCAGGATCCGCGGCGGCTTCAGGGCGCAGTCGAGGAGGCGCTGTATCGGCTTTTCGACGCGGGACATACCTGTGCCCGTATTTCGATGCTGGCAGACCGCCTGAAAGCCATTCTGCGCGTCCCAGGGGGTGGCTGGACGTGGGAGAGGCTGGCGGCGGATGTTCTGACAGCGGGTTTCTCGAACGGAAGCTATGTCATCGGCACTGACCACGATATCCACCCGGTGGGGCCATTGGTGATGGAGTCAACCGTCGCGCGTGCAGTTGCGACGCGACTGCAGCAAGTCAGCGAGGCACAGTTGCTGACCTCGCGTGACGTCGACGCTTGTGTCGAGGCGTACCAGCGGAAAGAGGGCATCGAGCTCAACGCTGAACAGCGGCTTGCGATACAAACCGCGGCCGCCAACGCCTTCGCGGTCATTACGGGCGGAGCAGGTGTTGGGAAAACGACTGTCCTGAAGGGGCTCTACCGGATCTTCGATGCGGCCGGTGTTCGTGTTTTCCAGATGGCGCTTGCCGGGCGCGCCGCGAAGCGTATGCAGGAGGCGACGGGTCGGCCAGCTTCGACTATCGCAGGGTTCCTGCACAACGCCACCGCAGAGGACCTTGAGGGGCCCGCAGTCGTGGTGGTCGACGAGGCCAGCATGTGCGACATCATCACGATGTATCGCCTGTGCGAGTTGCTTCCACCACATGTGCGCTTAGTACTCGTTGGCGACCCGAATCAGCTGATGCCTGTAGGGCCAGGGTTAGTGCTTCATGCCTTGGCAAAGACCTCCGGGATTCCCGCTGTAGAGCTCACGGTGGTGAAGCGTTACGGCGGCCGGATTGCAGAGGCAGCGCATGCTGTTCGATCCGGCGTCTTTCCTGAGCTGAGCGCTGACGCGTCAGCGCCCATTGTCTTCATTCCATGCGCACGTCTGGGTGCGGGGTATAGCGAAGGCGCGTCTGAAATTGCTCAGGCTGTGCTCCAGCTCTATGCACAGGCCCCTGAGAAAACGCAGATCCTCTCCGCCCGTCGTACCGGCGCCGGCGGCGTGCTCGAACTCAATACGTTGTGCCAAGCGCGGATGGCAGGAGGGGCTCAGCCGCTGATGGTTTGGAGCGAACCCCATCAAGCCATGGCCAGGACCGGGTTTAGGCTCGGTGACCTGCTGTTGTGTACGCGCAATCTTTGGGAGTACGGACTCCAGAACGGCTCCCTCGGGCAGCTCGTCCAGATCGAGGACCTGCCGCGGCTTCTTGTCAGAGAAGATGGTGAGCCGATCGGACATGCGATTGCGTGGGCGCTGTGGGATGACGGTGAGCGCCGTCCGCTCTTCGAGCCCATGCTTGATGACTTGGAGCTGGGGTATGCCATCACGGTCCACAAGGCACAGGGGTCGCAGTGGCCGCGCGTCATCGTGGCCGTCACCGGTCACCGACTGCTCGATCGGACGTTGATCTATACAGCAATTACGAGGGCGCAAGAGCAGGTGATTCTCGTGGGCGATAGTGAGGCCCTGAGGCGGGCAATTGAAGCTCTGCCGCGGTCTCAGGAGCGGCATGTGGCACTGGGCTCTCTGCTGAGAACGAGCCTTGAAGATCTCTTTTGATAAGCCGAACCTAGTCCTTTTTCGAGCGGCTCGGAGGGGCTGAGGTCGGCTGAGAAGCGTGCCGTCTTGTATTAGGTACCACCGGGGGCGTGAAATAGGCCGCAGAGAAATGGCGGCAACGGGAGGCAGGTCGATGAAGGGAATGGGCCGAGCATCGGTCCACAATCTCGGAGCAGATGCGCTGGCAGGAAGAACAGGCCTTGACGATATAAGAGGCCGCATCGCAGCGGCCTTTCCACGAGATCTCTCTACGATTGATCTGCGGTCACCCGAGGTACGGGCGGGAGTGAATCAGAAGAGCGACAACTGACCCGGGTGGGAGCGCCAGTGCTGGCGAACATGCTCGAGCCTGCCGAAGCGGCGCCGAGTGTAGGCCGACACAAACACGTCCCTGGCTTTGCGAAAGATGCGCACGGGCATTCCTCCATCCAGAAGCGGATTGGAGGGCGGTCGGATTGCCCGCGAACCACGAAGCAGATAGACTGCTTTCGTCTGGTCAAGACTGGCGCGCAGGTGCTTGGGTCGCCCTCATTCACTTACAGACCGACGCCAATCGGTCTGCGCCAAGCAAGAAGCCTCGATGTTCGGGTTCTCGTAAAACCCAAACGTCGGGGCTTTTTTCTATGTGGTGATATGCAGCATGTTAAGGTCCTATTCTAAAAATCCTGCCGGGATTGGGTTTCTTTCTTGCTCGGCAGATTACAACGGATCGGGCGAGCGCGCAAAAAAAGAAATACTATAAAAAACAATATCTTGCGAAAATTAGTGGGGAATAACAGTTTTCAAGAACTAAATATAGTGCTGTAAAAGTATGCAGTATTTGGCAAGGCGGACACTCAACCGGGGTGGCGAGCTTCAGCTTCGTGCAGCGCGTTGTAGGTTCAGGGCCAGCAGTCGGCGCAGGATCTCATCGTCGGGCATGTCGGGCGTGTAGTCGGGCCATCCGTAGGCGGCGGCCACCGCGGCGTCAAGCACCTTGTGTGCGCTGTTGAGCCATGCGGGGCGCTGGTTGTAGAGGTTCGTCAGCGTGCGCTTTTTCAGCTCGGCCTCGTGGCCGGCCTTGGGGATGACCCGATCGGGGAAGCCCGGCACGATTTCCGGGACGCGATCGACCCACTCGGCCGGGTTCAGCCAGTTCTCGCGGAGTTCGTTGAGCCGGCGGGCAGCCGCGGCGATCGCTTCGGCCTGGGGGCCTGCCGGCGCGCCTGCAGCCGTGTCGGCGGGCGTCACGCCAACGGGGAAAGGGAAGGCCTCGAAGCACGTTTTCGCGTTGTACGTAGGCCTCCCCCCCTCATCCCCGTCGCCGTGTCTCGATGCGTTGGCGAGTGCCCAGACCTCGTGCATTCGTGAGTGAAGCACCCCGAAAGTGATGTCGTCGTCGCGGCTGATCGCGTAGAGGCGCGAGTCAGGCAGGACCGCAGTCGGGAGCCAGACAAAGAACCGGTGCTTCGCAACACGGATCGTCGCCAAGTACCTCGCAATGCCTGCGGTTGCTCGCCGGAACGCGGGAACAGTCTCGCCGTGGCGCCACCAGTATCGTTTGCGTCCCTCGCGGTTTCCGGCTTCGCGCATGGGTTTCACGTGCTCGATCACGTGCGCGATTGGTGTCTCGTAGAGGAGGGCGTCTTGCTCCCGCATCTCAGCCCCGAAGTCGATAATCCACGTATCCGAGGGCCGTTTGCTCACATCTTGTCCGTTTGCCCATGGTCGCAGCACGTCGGCGTTTGAACGGCCGTTCGGATTCGGGTGAGAAAGCCAAGAGCGGGCCAGATCTCCGGGAATATCGAATGAACCAACCTTGACCGGCCCCTGAAAGGCAATACCCGCATTCTCGCGGAGTGGCGATGCAGTGGTGACGTCGATGCCGCCGTCCGCCGAGGTGAGATCAGCGTTGATCTTTCCAACCTCGACCCCGTCGAGCCGCGTCCGCTCTGCGGCGCCGAATGCCACCAGTGACACCCGGACGGCCGCGCCGTCATTGACCCATTCCTCGTCGCTCCAAGCCTCGAAGATGGGCGTTGAGGTGACGATGCGGTCAAGGGCTGCGCGGTTGGCGCCTTTGCGGATTGACTGCGTCGCGACAAGGCCCGCGCGCCTGCACTGGCCCGCTGCGATGTGTGCCCGCGAACGCTCGAACCAGTAGGTGACGAGGTCGACGCCGCCCGGAAGTCGGCCGTCGAAAAGCGCGCGCAGCTTGGTCGTGTACTCGGCACCCAGCTCACCGAGCATCTTCTTGTTCCCCACGAATGGCGGATTGCCCACGATCGCGTCCGACGCCGGCCACTCGGCCTCGCTGCCGTCCGAGTTTAGCAGCGCGTCGCGGTTCTCGATGTGGTCGAGGCGCGCGAGGATCGGGTTTCGGCGGCAGTCGTAGCCGTGCTTGAGCATCCATTGAATCTCGCCGATCCAGACCGTCACCCGGGCGAGCTCGGCGGCGTAGGCGTTGATCTCGATGCCGCGCACGTTGTCGGGGCTGGTCTCGATCGTCAGCTGGCGATGCAGGCCGAGCGCTTCGGCGTCTAGGTTCGCGCGGTGCTCGAGGTCCTTCAGCGCGCGCAGGGCGAGATACAGGAAGTTGCCGGATCCGCACGCGGGGTCGAGGACCCTGAAGTTCCTCAGCCGCTCGAGGTAGCCCAGAAACAGCGCCTGCGCCTCCTGGCCGGCCTTCTGGTAGCCCCGCCCGCCGGCATGGTACTTCTCGACCAGCGGGCCAATCTTGGCCTTGGCGGCCTCCCATTCGCGCTCGAGCGGCTCGACGACAACGGGGCGGACCAGCTTCATGATGGTGCCGGGGTCGGTGTAGTTCGCACCGAGGGGCGCGCGGATCTTCGGGTCAAGGCCGCGCTCGAACAGGGTGCCGAGGATCGACGGCTCGATCGCGCTCCAGTCCATGCGGCTGGCAGCCAGCAGGGCGTCGATCTCGCCGGGGACCAGCTCGAGGACTTCCACGTGCTCGAACAGCCCGCCGTTGAAGTACGCGATGTCCTCGAGGAGGAAGTCGCCACCGGTGCGCATCGCCTGGAACATCTCCGCCATCGACACCGCGAGCTTGCCCGGGTCGCCCTGGCGCTTCGCGATGACGCGCTCGAACAGCTTCTTCGGCAGCAGCCCGATGTCCTCCGCGAACATGCAGAACAGGCACTGGATGAGGAAGTGCGCGATCTTCGCGGGATCGTGGCCGCGCTCGGTCATCGACTTCGCGATGTCGGCGAAGCGCCCGGCGGCGTCCGCGGTGATGTCGAGCACCGTGCGGCCGGGCCTGAACTTCTCCGGATCGGTGAACAGCCAGCGCAGGCGCTGCAGGTTTTCCGGTGTGCCGACGTCCTCCAGGCGGATCGTGTAGGTCTCGCTCGGGGTGCCGGTGAAGTGGGTGTGGATCTGGGTGATGGCGCGATTGCTGACGACAAGCAGGGGCGGGTTGTCCAGCGCGAGCGCGTAGGTCATGAGCTGGCGCAGGGCGCCGGACAGGTCACCGCCGGGGCCCTTGTTCTCCCAGCCGAAGTGGCCACGTTTCCACACGTCTGCCCAGCCATGGCCTGCACCGGTGCGGGTGGCGCCGCGCTCGAAGCAGTAGCTGTCCGGATCGTTCGGCGGATCCACACCGAGCATGGTGCATAGATCGAGGAAGAAGGCCTGTGAGCCAGCGCGCTCGGAGA
>JAFEEP010000594.1 GCA_018241045.1 Pseudomonadota bacterium
ACGGGCCAAATCCACCAATCCGCCTCGAAGCGATCGGTGCCGCACTGCACCAGCCCTGGTCCTGGGACCAGATCGACCTCACCGCGACTGCCGCGCGCGATGTCGGCGAAATGATGTGGGCGCGCACCGATCTCAAGCCCAAGGACGTCGGCTCGGCCCAGCTCTACGATGGATTCTCGATCCTCACGATGATCTGGCTCGAAGCACTCGGGCTATGCCCGCGCGGCGAAAGCGGCCGCTTCGTCGAAGGTGGCCACCGCATCGCCCGCGACGGCCAGTTGCCGATCAATACCAACGGCGGCCAGCTCTCCGGTGGGCGCACGCACGGTCTGGGCTACGTTCATGAAGCCTGCTCGCAGCTGTGGGGACGCGCGGGCGAACGACAGATCGCGCCCCATCACGTTTCAGTGGTTGCGGCAGGCGGTGGACCGCTGGGCGGCAGTGTGCTGCTGGTCCGTGACTGAGCCCGGCCACGGTCGCAGGCGGATTCCTTCACAATCAGATTTACTGTCCAATTTCCGACTATTCGGAGGGGAGCATGGCGATAAGAACACTCGCGCTGGGACTGTTCATTCTTGCGAGCACCTGGCTGCCGCCGGCAAGCGCGGCCGAAGCGGTTTCGGGTAGCCCGGTGTCCGCACCGGATTCCGCCACGCGCGCGCAGGCATTGCTGGAGAAGGCCACCGCCCGACTTCGTGCCGTCGGCGACCGGGCACTGGCGGAATTCGGCCGGCAGGGCGACTTCATCGACCGTGAGCTCTATGTGTACGTGCTCGACATGGACGGCACCATGCTGACGAGCGGGGGCTCGTCCACGACCCTGATCGGCCGCAAGGTCTCCGAGATGCGCGACGCCAGCGGAAAGGCTTTCTTCGCGGAGATGCTGAACAAGGCGCGTACCGATGGCCGCGGCGAAGCCGAGTACCGCTGGGTCAACTGGACCGACAACACTGTTCAGCGCAAGCATGCGTTCTTCGAGAAGGTCGGCGAACGAGTGGTCGCGGTCGGTTACTACATCAGCCGCTCGTCCCCGGACCAGGCGCAGGCCTTCCTCGAACAGGCCGTTGCGGCGATGAAGGCCGCGCCCGCCAGCGCAATTGCCGAATTCAACCGCATCGAGGGCCGCTTCGTGCGGGACGATCTCTACGTGTTCGTAATCGACCGGAAAACGGGACGCTTCGTCGCCCACGGCACGATGCCGCGCCTGGTCGGCTCCAACGGCCGGGACCTGTACGACCAGGCCGGCACGCCCATCGTTCGCAAGATGCTGGAGCAGACCGCGAACCGACCGCGAGGCGAACTCGACTACCTGTGGAAAAACCCGGTCACGAAAAGAACAGAGGAAAAGCACACGCTGTTCGAAGTCGTCGGCAACCACATCGTCGCGGTGGGCTACTTCAAACCCTGAGGGCCATTTCCCCTTGTCCTAAGCGCGCCCGGCTGTCGCCTTTTCGTCGTCGCCGTAGTATTCTGCGGACAGAATTTAATTCTAATACGCAAACACAAAACCGTTTTGCGTGCAGATTCTCCGGCTCACGGATGGACACCCTTCCTAAGGCGCCTCGCCTAGGGCGCACGCGAGGAAGACGTCTCCCGCTTGCCGACCGGGACCCTGCACGACGGACGGAGGAGACAAGGGATGGACACCACACAAGAGGATGAAACCGAGGGCCGGTCTTCAAGCGGGGTCACCGTCAAGCCTGTCGTCAATGCGGTGCGGATCCTGCGCTTTCTGACGGAGACCGACACCCCGGAGCGCGCGGCGGACATCGCCCGGCAGTTGTCGATCAACCCCAGTACCTGCTTCAACATCCTACGCACACTGGCCGCCGAGGACATGGTTGCTTTCGATCCCGCGTCGAAGACCTATTCGCCCGGCCTGGGGCTCGCCAAACTCGTAGGACACCTCGTAACACAAGGCCAGCGGCTCGATATCGCGCGCCCACTCCTGCAACAATTCGCCGCCCGCTTCCATGTCACGGTCACCCTGTGGCGCCAGATGGGATACGACCGCATCGTGCTGGTGAGTTCCGAGGCAAGCCCGAGCGATCTGCGCATCGACATGGCGATCGGTCAGCGCCTGCCCATCTTCATGGGCGCCAGCGGCAGACTGTTCGCGGCGGAGGTGGATCTCGACCCGACCGCGATGCGCGCCGCATTCGAGAAGATCCGCTGGGCCCGACCGCTGGAGTTCGACGAGTACTGCCAGCAGGTGCAGTTCGCCAGGGAACACCAGTGGGCGATCGATGACGGCTACTTTTCCGCCGGCATCATGGCTATCGCGGCCCCCGTGCGCGATCGCGCCGGTGCCATTGCCTTTGCCGTATCGGCGGTGATGTTCCGGGGCCAGTACATCGGGGCCGACGCGGACAAGCTCGGGGGCGAGGTGCGCAAACTCGCGGACAAGCTGTCGAACCTGTTGTTTTGAGGGTCGTCGCGAGGGCTGCCGGCGGTCATTGAACAACCCTTTTTGCGGCCCCGCGACACGCCCCGCAAAAATAGTGACACTTTTTCGTTTTCTGTGCATAATCATCTCGCAGGCCTCGATGGCCCCGAGCAGATGAGGAGACACGCCATGAGCGAACAGAACGAAAAACTTCACAAGGTTATTGTCGATCGCAGCCGCTGCTGCGGTTACGGATTGTGCGCGGCCCTGTGCCCCGACGTGTACAAGCTGGACGGCGACGGCATCGTCTATCTCGACAGCGAGTTCGTCCCCGCCGGCCAGGAAGAGGCCGCGATCGAGGGGGCTGCCGCCTGCCCCGCCGAGGCGATCCGTGTCGAAGCACCGAGCGCCTGAGCTCTTCGCCGGACTGGTAGCGCGAAAAGCGCTGGAACCGCCCACTTCGCGGAGATCCGAATGAATCGTCTTGAAGGAAAAGTAGCGCTGATCACCGGCACCGGCGGCGGTCAGGGTCGTGTCGCAGCCTTGCGCTTCGCGCGCGAGGGCGCCGTGGTGGTGGGTTGCGATACGGATGCCGCGGCCCACGCCGAAACGCGCCGGCTGGTCGAGGCCGAAGGATTCGAGTTGCACGGCTCCGCCCCGGTGGACCTCGGCGACCACGAACAGGCCCGCACCTGGGTCGAGTCCGCGGCGGAACAGTTCGGGCGCATCGACGTTCTCTACAACAACGCATCGGCCGCGCGTTTCGGACCGGTGGCGGAATTTTCGATCGTTGACTGGCACTACACGATCCGGAACGAGATCGACCTTATCTTCTACACGACCAAATACGCGTGGAAGCACCTTGCCGTGCGCGGTGGCGTGATCATCAACATCGCCTCGACCGCCGCCTGGGGCGGCTCAAAGGTTGCAGGCATCAGCGCCCACTGCGCCGCCAAGGGTGCGGTCGTCTCCTTTACCCGCCAGCTGGCGGTCGAAGGGGCGCCGGTCGGCATACGCGCGGTCAGCATCAGTCCGGGCTTCGTGAAGACGCCCGGCACCGCGGCCTTCGTCGAGAACCCCGTCACCCGCCGGGCGCTACTCGATGGCGTGCTGCAGGATCGGCCGGGGGAACCCGAGGAAGTCGTGTCGCTGGCCCTGTACGTGGCGTCGGACGAAGCCGGCTTCATGACCGGTTCCGACCTCGTCATCGACGGGGGCCTGCTCGCAATCTGAGCACGAGCCCGAAAGTTCGTGACCCAACAGTGAACGAACGGACGCCGTGCCGCTGCGGCACCGTCCGAAGTCTGCGCAAAGCGCGGTGCAAATCGCGGGCGCAGGTCGCTCAAAACAGGAGGAAGACAGCATGGACATCATCGGTATCGGCTACCTGGGGTTCGAATCGGCGAACCTCGATGCCTGGCGCGAATATGGCCCGAAGGTCATGGGCTTTCAGATCGGGACATCCCCGACTGCGGATCCGGACACCCTCTACTTCAAGCTCGATGACCGTCGTCATCGGCTCGCATTCCATCCGGGCAAGATCGACCGCCTCGCTTACATCGGCTGGGAAGCCAAGGGCAAGCTGGAGTTTCACGCCGCCGTCGAGCGCTTCCACAGCCATGGTGTCGAGGTCAGCTTCGGCGATCCGGAACTGTGCGACAAACGCGGCGTGAAGGAGCTGATCCGTTTCCGTGACCCGGTCGGATACCAGCACGAGCTGTTCTATGCCCAGAAATGGAGCCCGCGCTCCTTCGTGCCGGGCCGTCCGCACGGCGGATTCGTCTGCGGCGAACGGGGCGTCGGCCACATCGTCGTGATCACGCCCGAATACACGCCCGAACTCGAACACTTCCTCACCGGCATCATGGGCATGCACTGGTACGGTTCGGGCGCCGGCAAGGGCAAGACGGGGTTCTTCCGCTCCAGGCTCAACGACAAGACGAGCCACGACATCGCTTACGGTTTCGGCCCGGGCAAGGCCGGCGTGCAGCACATCGGCCTCTTCGTGCGCTCGGTTCGCGACGTCGGCGAAACCTACGATCTGGTCAAGAAGAACGGACTGCAGATGATGATGACGCTGGGACAGCATTCGCAGGACCCGCACATGTCCTTCTATCACTTCACGCCGTCCGGCTTCGCGATCGAATGCATCACCGAACTCGAACCCTGGCACGATGACGGCTTCGAACTCAATCCGGAGCAGCTCTCCACCTGGGGTCATGAGATCGTCGGGCCCATCCTCGGCCCTAGCGTGCGCACACCGGCGGAGGTCTTCGACCCCGAGGTTCTCCACGCCAGGGGCTGAGTGCCTGCGAGCGCACCAGCCGGACCGGGTTCCGCACTGCGCGCGCCGGTTGCGGCGCCGGCCGCTACCGCGCACCCTATCGACATCATCTGAATGCAGCCACCGGAGCACGCGATGTACAGCCATATCCTCGTTCCGACCGACGGTACCCATCTCGCCAGCCAGACGATCTCTCAGGCCGTCCAGTTCGCCCGCAGCGTGGGGGCGCGCATCACGTTCTTCTATGCCGACCCGGATGCCGGCGCCTCTCTGACCGACGACGGTGCGCTGATCCACCTTCTCGACCCCGGCCTGTACCAGGACGACTTCGGCGGGCGCGCCCGCGAGATCCTCGCGAAGGCCGAGGTGTCGGCGCGCGCGGGCGACATCGACTGCGAGTGCGTGACCCGGCGGAGCAACCGGCCGCACGAGGCCATTCTCGCCGCGGCAAAGGAATTGGGCTGCGACCTGATCTTCATGGCATCGCATGGGCCGCGCAGCATCGGCGGCGTCATGCTCGCCTCCGAAACGCTCAAGGTGCTCGCTGGCAGCCGCATTCCGGTGCTCGTGTCGTCGGTCGAAAAGAACGACCCGAACCCGGCGATGACGAAGGTCTGCGCGATTATCAAGGACGAGCACCGCTCGATCGCGGTCGTGTCCTACGGCATGCGGATGCTGGCCGGCGGACTGCGCGACGGCAAACCTGCGGATATCGGCCTGCTCGACGGCATGCTCACCTACCTCGACGAGTTCCCGGCCAAACTGCACCATCCAAAGGAAGATGCCTATCTCTTCGCTGCACTCAGGAGGCGCACGTCTTCGCTCGACCAAGTCATCGACGACCTGCAACAGGAGCACCTGGATGGCGACCGACAACTTGCTGCCCTGCGCGCGGCGGTCGCCCACTATCAGGCGTCTCCCGACCCAGACGCAGAAACGCTCGCGAGCGCCATCGACGCCTTCGCCCTCGGGCAGCTCAGGCATATCGCACTCGAGGAGCGGGCGGTCATCCCGGGCGCCTGCGAACACCTCGCGGAACAGGACTGGAAGGAGATCGTGGCGGCCTTCGGACCGAACGGCGACGCGCGCTTCAACCATCGCGAACGCGAGACCTACCGACGCCTGTATTCGCGGATTGCCAACCTGCACCAGACGCTGCCCCGCATGAGCACGCCCGGCCAGTCATGACGACGCCGGTGCCCCGCCCGTGAGTGTCGAGCGCAATGCCACGGGTGCGTGGGCACCTCTCCTCCATCGGCCGTTTCGCGCGCTGTGGATCGCGGCGATCGCGGTCAACCTGTCGATGTGGATGCAGAACATCGGCGCCGCCTGGATGATGACCGAACTGCGGCCCGATTCGCCGCTCATGGTGTCCTTGGTCCAGACGGCGATGGCGCTGCCGGCCTTTCTGCTCGGGCTCCCGAGCGGCGTGATCGCCGATCTGGTCAACCGCAGGCGCCTCCTTCTGATCACCCAGACCTGTTCCCTCGCATGCGCCTGCCTGCTCGCAGCCACTGCCCTGGCTGGCGGCATCGGCGCCTGGCTGCTCCTCGGCCTCACCTTCGCGCTCGGGTGCAGCAACGCGTTCGGCATGGCGGCGTGGATTGCCGCCAACATCGACAGCGCGCCGAAGGGGCAGATACCGGCAGCGATCGCCCTGTCCACGGTCACGCCCAATATCGCGCGCGTCGTGGGACCGGCCGCCGCGGGGGCACTGATCGCATTCGCGGGCGTCCCGACGCTGTTCGTCGTGGTCGCGGTCGGTTTCTTGATCTCACTGGGGCTGCTGCGCGCCCTGCCCGACACGGATCTGCGGCCCGGCCTGCCGCCCGAGCGGCTGTGGAGCGGCATCCGCAGCGGCGTACGTTACATGCAGCATTCGGCGCAGCTGCGGCTCGCGCTGCGACTGGTCTTCGCTTTCGTGACCGCAGGCAGCGCGATCTGGGCATTGCTCCCACTCGTCGCCCGTGACCAGCTCGGGCTCGCTGCGGGCGGGTTCAGCCTGCTCCTCGGCAGTCTCGGCGCGGGCGCAGTCATCGCGGCATTACAGGTCACCCGACTGTATCGTCGTTTCTCCGTGCGCCGCATCGTGACCGGCGGCGGCCTGTTGTTCATGGCCGTCACAGCGCTGATTCCGGTGGTACACAATCTCTTTGTCATGAGTGCACTGCTCTTCGTCGGCGGAATGGCGTGGATGGCTGTCAATACCACCACCGGGACCGTGATCCAGACCTCGGCCGCAGCCTGGGTACGTGCTCGCGTTGCGTCGGTATACCTGCTCGTCATCATGGGGGCGATGGCAGCGGGCGGCGTATTGTGGGGCGCGATCGCCGAACGCATGGGCGTCGGGGCAAGCCTGTGGATTGCTGCCGGGTCGATTGCGGCCGGGCTGATGCTGACCGGACGAGCTCGCATGCAAATGGGATCGGAGTCCGATTTCAGCGTCGCCGACACGCAGGAAACGGGGCCCGCTGCCAGCCCGGCCGACCATGAGCAGGGACCGGTTGCGGTCGAAATCACTTACCACGTGCCGGCCGAGCGGCATGAGGAGTTCGTGCGCGCGGCCCACGAACTCGGCATCTCACGCCGACGAAACGGGGCGATCGCCTGGCGCCTCTATAGGGATCTCGAACACACGGATTGTCT
>JAFEEP010000595.1 GCA_018241045.1 Pseudomonadota bacterium
GAAATAGACCACAACGAAGGCCAGCAGCGACGTCGCCACCGCAGGCGCAGCGATCGGCGCAACTGAATCCGCCGTGCGCAGCAGGTGATAGACGGTGAAGGGCTGGCGTCCGACTTCGGTGGTTACCCACCCGGCAATGACGGCGACAAACCCCGCCGGGCCCATCGTCACCGCCGCGCGGTGCAGCCAGGTCCAGTCGTAAAGCTTGCCGCGCCACCGCGCCGCAAGGCTCCACAACCCCAGCCCGAGCATGGCAAGGCCAAGACCGACCATGATGCGGAAAGACCAGAACACGATCACCACCGGCGGCCAGTCGGCCTTGGGATAGTCCTTCAGCCGCGGCAGCGGTGCGTTGGGATCGTGCTTGAGGATCAGCGAACCGAGCTTGGGCAACGCGACTTCATAGCGCACCCGGCCTTCTGCGTTGCTCGGCACACCAAACAGGACGAGGGGAGCGCCGTCAGGGCTGGGGTCGAAATCACCCTCCATTGCCAGCACCTTGACCGGCTGATGTTCCAGCGTGTTGAGACCGTGCTGATCCCCGGCAAGGATCTGGATCGGAGTGACCAGCGCCGCCATCCACATCGCCATCGAGAACATGGTGCGCGCGGCGGGATTGGTGCGGTCCCTGAGCAGGTGCCAGGCCCCGGTCGCCCCGACGAGCAGCGCGGTGGTCAGGAAGGCGGCGAGGACGGTGTGGACCAGCCGATAAGGGAAGCTGGCGGTGAACACGATCGCCCACCACGAATCCGGCACGAAATTGCCCGCAGCGTCGATCGCGTGGCCCGCCGGGGTCTGCATCCAGCTATTGACCGCGATGATCCAGGTCGCCGAAATCAGCGTGCCCAGCGCGACCATGCAGGTGGCGAAGAAATGCAGGCGCGGGCCGACCTTGCTCATCCCGAACAGCATCACCCCCAGGAACCCGGCTTCGAGGAAGAAGGCGGTCATCACTTCATAGGCCATCAACGGCCCGACCACCGCCCCCGCCCTGGCCGCGAAGACCGACCAGTTGGTGCCGAACTGGTAGGACATGACGATGCCCGAAACCACGCCCATGCCAAAGCCGATCGAGAAGATCTTCAGCCAGTAACGGAACAGGTCGAGATAGACCGGCTTGCCGGTTTTCAGCCACAACCCCTCAAGTACCATCAGGTAGTTGGCAAGACCGATCGACAGCGCAGGAAAGATGAAATGGAACGAAAGCGTGAAGGCAAATTGCGCGCGGGCCAGCACGACGGCGTCAAGATGTTCCATTGCGACCTTACCCCTTGCGGTTCTGGCTGGTCCCGCCCGTGCCGACAGTTTGCACCAACTATCAAGGAATTGCCAACACGCATCATCGGACTATCGTGCCCCCGGCGCAGAAAGTAGGGGCGGTGCACGACTATGGCCTGCTGATCGCCCAACTGTTCCGCGGCGTGCCGCAAGGCGTACTTGCCCGGCTCCCCTAAGCGCAAATCCGCACCGGGATCGACTTGGCTGCGGGGGTTCCGCTGATCCTGTCATAGTAGTCGAGCGGCAGGAGGGGGTTGAGTTCGGGATAGTATCCCGCCACGTCGCCGCGCGGCAGCGGATAGTCGACCAGGGTCAGCCCCTCGACCCGCCGTGTGATGCCATCGGTGAAGATCGTTTCCAGCGCCACCACCGCCTGTTCGGGCAGCCCGCGCGCCTTGCGGTCCTCGGCGTTGATCATCAGGATCATGCGGTTGTTGTAGATCCCGCGATAGCGATCCGAATTGCTGTAGATCGTGGTGTTGAACTGGTCGTGCGAGCGCACCGTGGCGAGCCGCAGCATCGCCGGATCGGCGACCGGATCGTTGACCGCCAGGCCGTCGAAGACCAGGAAGTTGGCCTTGCCGTTAGGCGTCGGCCAGACCCGGCGGCGCGGCGGCACGTCAAGGTAGAAGCCCTCGGGATCGGCGATCCGGGCGTTGAAATCGGCGTAGATCGCGGGATAGACCTCTGCGATCCGGTCGCGGATGCCACCAAAGTCCACGGCATAGCCTTCCCAGTCGATCGGGCTCTCGGGCAGGACCGCGCGGGCGATGCGGCACAGGATCTCCACCTCGGACAGGCAGTGCGGGCTGGCCGGCTCGAGCACCCCGCGCGAGGCGGTGACCTTGGCCATCGCATCCTCGATGGTGACGAACTGCTCGCCCGCCGCCGTCTCGATCCGTTCCGAGCGGGCGATGATCGGCAGGATCAGCGCCTCCTTGCCGTGGATGACATGGCCGCGATTGAGCTTGGTCGAGATCGCCACCGTCAGGTCGAGCTTGCGCATCGCCGCATAGGAACGATCCGTATCGGGCACGGCGCGGACGAAGTTGCCGCCCATCGCCAGGAACACCTTGGCGGTGCCATTCATCATCGCCTCGATCGCCTCGAGCGTATGGTGCCCGTGTTCGCGCGGCGGATCGAAACCGAAAACCTGCTGGACACGGTCGAGGTAGTCCTGCTCGGGCCGCTCGTCGATCCCGACGGTGCGATCGCCCTGGACGTTGGAATGGCCCCGGATCGGCACGATGCCTGCACCCGGCTTGCCGAAATTGCCACGCAGGAACAGAAGGTTGCACACCTGCTGCAACAGGCGCGAGCCCTGCTGGTGCTGGGTCAGGCCCATGCCATAGCAGATCATCGTCGCCTTGGAGCGGATGTAGATTTCCGCGCAGCGGCGGATCTGGGCCTCATCAATGCCCGATACGCGGGTCAGGTCGGCCCAGTCCTGCGCCAGGGCGTCGGCCTGCACCGCCTCGATCCCGGTGGTGTGGGTCTCGATGAAGTCCCAGTCGATCACCTGCTCACCGGCAGCGTCGCGCTCGAAGATCACCTTCATCATGCCCTTGAACAGGGCGATGTCGCCGCCGATGCGGATCGGCACGAATTCACTGGCGATCGGCGTTGACGAGAAGGTCGCCATCTCGATCACATTCTGGGGTGAGGCGAAGCGGATCAGCGCCCGTTCGGGCATGGGATTGACCGCGACGATAGGCACCCCGCGCTTGTGCGCTTCGACCAGGTTGGTCATCATCCGCGGCGAATTGGTGCCGGTGTTCTGGCCGACGATGAACAGCGCTTCGGCATGGTCGAAGTCAGCCATGGTCACCGTGCCCTTGCCGACGCCGATCGCGGGCGGCAGGCCCCGGCTGGTCGGCTCGTGGCACATATTCGAGCAATCGGGGAAATTGTTGGTGCCAAAGGCGCGCACGAAGATCGAATAGAGGAACGCCGCCTCGTTCGGGGTGCGGCCCGAGGTGTAGAACTCCGCGTGGTGCGGGCTGTCGAGCCCGCGCAGGTGGCGACCGATCGTGGCGAAGGCATCGTCCCAGCTAACCGGCACATAGTGATCGCTGGCCGCGTCATAGCGCATCGGCTCTGTCAGGCGGCCCTGCTTTTCCAGCCAATAGTCCGATTGCTCGGCCAGTTCGCTGACCGTGTGCCGGGCAAAGAAATCGCGGGTAACGCGAAAGCTGGTCGCTTCGTGGGCCAGCGCCTTGGCGCCATTCTCGCAGAATTCCAGCGTCTGCTTGCAATCGGGATCGGGAAAGGCGCAGCTCGGGCACTTGAAACCGCCGGGCTGGTTCATCGCCAGCAGCGCGCGCGAACCTTTGACGATGACGCTTTCCTGCATCAGCACCTTGGCCGTGGCCCCAGCCGCACCCCAGCCTCCAGCCGGGCTGTTGTAGGGCTTGTAGCGCGCTGTGCCATCGATTGACCGGGCCGACCCGCCAGCGGTGGGCGCGCCCCCGCTTTCTTGCGACTCTTCAGACATATCATCAGCCTAATACGACTGCGGACAAACGCCAACAGTCCCCGCACCCCTGGTCAAAGGCTCACCTGCGACGGCGGGGCACCAACGCGAAAACCGCACCTCTGCATTCGTTTGAATTGCA
The DNA here is from genome assembly GCA_018241045.1 of Pseudomonadota bacterium. Classification (GTDB taxonomy): domain Bacteria; phylum Pseudomonadota; class Alphaproteobacteria; order Sphingomonadales; family Sphingomonadaceae; genus Novosphingobium. Next base: position 3,894 of record JAFEEP010000595.1, read on the forward strand.
AAAAACGCAATTGACTGGTGGTGCGGATTTTCTATCTGACACGAATTATTGAACGATACCGTTTCGTTTTAAGGAGCATTCATGGCCGCCGGATCCGATCGCGACGACGCCACCACTACGCCCGCCGACGACGCCCCGATCGCCGCCGCCGATACCGTTACCAACGGCGAAGGCTGGGACGGCGAGGACGAGGCGCCCCGGCGCGCCTGGCTCAAGCCTGTCCTGCTGGGCACCCTCGGTGCCGCGGTGCTGTTTGGCGGCTATGAGTATTACCATTACCGCACCACCGGTCGCTATATGCAGTCGACCAACGACGCCTATGTCAGCGCCGACGAAGTAACGATCGCCTCCAAGCTGGCAGGCTACGTCAAGGCCGTCCCGATCGTCGAGAACGCCCCGGTCAATGCCGGAACCCTGCTCGCCGAGATCGACCCGACCGACTATCGCAACCGCATCGACCAGGCCCAGGCGCAGATCGAGCTGGCCCGCGCCCAGGCCGTCGCCAACCGCGCCAATGCCGGAGAGGCCGAGGCCGGGGTCGCCCAGGCCGAGGCCGCCGTCGCGACCGCCCAGCGCGAGCTGACCTACCTTGAGCGCGAGGTCGCGCGCTATCGCCCGCTGGTCGCGACCGGAGCGGAAACCCGCGCGACGCTCGATCAACTGGTTTCGAACCGCGACAAGGCCGCCGCCGATCTGAACGCGCGCCGCGCCGCCGTGGCCGCCGCGCGCCAGCGGGTCGGCTCGGCCCTTGCCCAGGGCGGGGCTTCGGACGCGCAGATCCGCGCCGGCGAAGTGCAGCGCCGCTCGGCCACCGACGATCTCGACCGCACCCGCCTTACCTCGCCGCTCGCCGGACGGGTCGGCAGCCTGACCGTGCGGACCGGTCAGTTCGTCCAACCCGGAACCCGGCTGATGACCATCGTTCCGACCGGCGACTTGTTCGTCGAGGCGAATTTCAAGGAAACCCAGATCGGCCTGGTCCGCCCCGGCCAGCCCGCGACGGTCAAGGTCGATGCACTGCCAGACGTCGAGTTTCACGGCGTGGTCGAAAGCATCACCCCGGGCACCGGAGCCAACTTCTCGCTGGTCCCGCCGCAGAACGCGACAGGCAACTTCACCAAGATCGTCCAGCGAGTGCCGATCCGTATCCGCATCAAGGCCGGGCCGCAATCGCGCGCCGTGCTGGTCCCCGGGCTGTCGCTTGAAGTGACCGTTGATACCCGCGACGCCAAGGGCGCGATCGAGGCGATCCGCAAGGAACAGGACAACCACCGGTGAGCGAGGCGATCGCCCTCTCCCCCATCGACGCGGCAGAGGGTTCAGCGCGGGAGAAGGCCGACCTGACCGCCTGGCTGGGCGTTGCAGCGGGCGCGATCGGTTCGCTGATGGCAACGCTCGACATCTCGATCGTCAACGCTTCGCTGCCCACGATCCAGGGCGAGATCGGCGCTTCGGCATCGGAAGGCACCTGGGTCGCCACCGCCTATCTGGTGGCGGAAATCGTCATCATCCCGCTGACCGGCTGGCTCGAGCGGGTATTTGGCCTCAAGCGTTTCCTGCTCGGCGCGGCGCTGCTGTTCACGCTATTTTCGGTGATGTGCGGCATGGCCTCCACCCTGCCGATGATGATCGCCGGACGGATCGGCCAAGGCTTTACCGGCGGGGCGATGATCCCCACCGCGATGACCATCATCGCCACCCGCCTGCCACCACGCCAGCAACCGATCGGCACCGCGATGTTCGGGGCAACGGTGATTCTCGGCCCCGTGATGGGCCCGCTACTGGGCGGCTGGCTGACCGAAAACTTCAGTTGGCACTATGCCTTCTTCATCAATGTGCCGGTCTGCGCCGCCCTCGTCGGGCTGCTGCTGATCGGCCTGCCCGACGAGGAGATGCAGTTGGACGAGCTGATCTCGGCCGACTGGCTGGGGATCGCGGGCATGGCGCTGGGGCTTGGCGGACTGACCGTCGTGCTGGAGGAAGGCCACCGCGAACAATGGTTCGAATCAACGATGATCTGGCAGCTCTCGGCGCTGTCCTTGCTCGGCTTCGTGTTCATCGCGCTGGGTCAGTTCACCGCCAAGCGTCCAGTCATCAAGCTGGCGCTATTGCGCAACCGCGCATTTGCCGCAGTCTTCGTGCTGGCGCTGATCCTGGGCGCGGTACTTTACGGCACCTCCTACGTCATCCCGCAGTTCCTGGCAGCGATCGCCGGATACAATGCCTACCAAGCCGGACAGGTGGTATTCCTTTCCGGCATCCCGGCCTTGCTGATGATGCCGATGATCCCGCTGCTGATCCGCTTCGTCGATCTGCGACTCGCGGTCGCCATCGGCTTTGCCACCATGGCGCTGACCTGCTGGCTTGACGCCTACCTCAGCGCAGGGTCGAGCGGTGAAGCCTTCACCGTGTCGCAATTGCTGCGCGGGGTCGGACAGGTCATGGGGATGATGTTCCTCAACCAGGCCGCGATCAGTTCGGTCGCGCAGGACGAGGCGGGAGACGCCGCCGGGCTGTTCAACGCCGCGCGCAACCTGGGTGGCTCGATCGTCCTTGCCCTGCTGGCGACGTTGCAGGACGCACGGCTCGACTATCACCACTGGACGATAAATTCCGCGATCCAGGCCAACGATCCGGGCGTGCAGGCCTGGGTCCAGGCCCAGGTGGCTCAGGCCGGTGGCGGCCCGGAAGGCATGGCCGTGGCGCTGCGCCAGATCGACCTTGGCGTGATCCGCGACGCACTGGTCATGGCCTTCAACGACGAATTCATGGCGCTGGCGGTGGCGATCACCGCCGTCGTGCCGCTCGTCCTGCTTCTCAAACCGCTGCCCAAGGGGCAGATTTCCATGGCGATGCACTGATGAACCGCAACATTCTTCCCCGCCTGCTGATGAGCGCCGCCGCGCTGGCAAGCCTTGGCGCCTGCACCACCGTCGGCCCGAACTACGCCGGAGCACCGAGCGCCGCGCCGGTCAGCGCCGAGCGCGCCGCCTTCCTGCGCGGGGGTGAGCGGACCACGACCGCTGCGCCTATTGCGCGTTGGTGGGAGGCGCTGGGCGATCCGCAGCTTGACCGGCTGATCGACGATGCCCTGGCTCATTCGCCCTCGATCGCCATGGCCCAGGCCCGCATCACCCAGGCCCGCGCCGGGCTCGCCGCCAACAAGGCAGGCGTGCTGCCCACCGTCAACACCTCGGTTTCGGCGCCCTACATCAACATTCCCGGCAATCTGCTCAATCCCAATTCCAGCTCCGACCGCACCGATATGCAGCGCTACAGCCTGGGCTTTGACGCCTCGTGGGAGCTGGACCTGTTCGGCGGCACCCGTCGCAAGGTTGAGGCAGCCTCCGATCGCGCCGAAGCAGCCGCTGCCGGACTTGCCGATGCCCAGGTCTCGCTCTCGGCCGAGGTCACCCGCGCTTATGTCGGTTTACGCGCCCGCCAGGCGGCGTTGCAGGTGCTGGAGCGGCAGGGCGTGATCGACGCCGACCTGGTCAGCCTTGCCGAACAGCGCCTGAGGCTGGGCACCGCGCCGCAGCAGCCGCTCGACCAGGCGCGGGCGCAACTGGCGCAGAGCGAGGGGCAGATCGCCTCGACCCGCGCCGAAGTGACCGTGCTGACCGATCAGCTCGCCGTGCTGACCGGGGCCGAGCCGGGCACGCTCGACAGTGCGCTCGCCAGTGCGACGCCGATCCCGCTGCCGCCGTCCGAGGTCGCGGTGGGCGACCCCGCCTTGTTGCTGCGCAGCCGCCCCGACATCCGCATTGCCGAACGCCAGCTCGCCGCCGCCAATGCCGACATCGGCAGCGCGATCGCCGACCGCTTCCCCAAGATCAGCTTTCTGGGCCTGCTCGGCACCGGCGGCGGCACGGTCGGCAGCCTGACCGATACTGGCTCGCTGATCGGGCTGATCCTGCCCCGGATAAGCTGGACCCTGTTCGACGGCGGGCGCGGCGCGGCCAAGGTCGCGTCCAGCCGCGGCGCCTTCGCCGAGGCCGAAGGCAAGTATCGCGCCACCGTGCTCAGCGCGCTGGGCGATGCCGAAACCTCGCTCACCCGCTTCGGCAGCGACCGGATCGAACTGGGCAAGGCGCTCGAGGCAGAGGCGCGCACGCTCAACGCCGCGCGGCTCCAGCAGCAGCGCTTCATCGGCGGCACCGCGACCCGCAGCGATGCGCTGGGCGCCGAGCGGCAGGGGCTTCAGGCCAGCCTTGCCGCGCAGAACGCCCGCGCCGAGCTGACCAGTGACTATGTCGCCGTCGCCAAGGCTCTGGGGCTGGGCTGGGCGCCGCAAACCCCGGAGAAGTAAGCACCATGCCCAACCCCACCCATCCTCACCCGCTGGCCCGCTGCTTGACTTGCGGCACGGATCGGGCATTCTTGTCCGCACAACGTGCATCAAGGCGCGAGGATACAAGGGATGGGTTGGCTGACCGAGTTGCCGCGACGGATCGTGATCGCGTACCGGGAAGGACTGGAAATGTCCTGTGCAGCGCATTGCGCCCGGCGCGACGAGTTCCGCGAACGGGCGAAACAGCGTCGTGAAGCGCTCCGCAAAGCCATCATCGCTCACAAGAAGCGGCGCGCCCACTAGCCGACCCGCGCTGAACAGCCTGTGCGAGCGGCTGCCCGGCAGTCGTGGTCGCCCTTCGCAAGCAGAGGGCGAGGCGCTGGGTGAACGGATCCTCGAGGCAGGCTGGCAATTGTTGCTCGAAGTCGGGTTCGAGCGTTTCTCCTTCGATCGTCTCGCCCGCTTCGCCCGCATCGGCAAGCCGACGATCTATGCCCGCTTCGCCAACAAGGAAGAACTGCTCCGCGAGCTGCTGACCTGGCGCATCGAACACAATCAACGCGAGATCCTGTCGCGGGCAGATGGCCAGTCGCTCGCCGCGGCAATTCCGGCGATGGCCGTTTCGGTGGTCGAGGTCTTCGCCTCTCCCGAGGGCCGTCTGGTCGAACGCTTGATCGACTGGCTCGACTATGAAACCGAAGCCACGCACCCATCGCTACGGATCTGGGCGGTTCGGAACGCCGCCAACACGCTCGAGGCGCTGATGATTCAGGCCAACGATTGCGGCGAGACGCGGCTGCGCGACGTTTCGACCGCGGCGCGCTTCATGGTCGAGGGGATCGCGGGTCACGCCCGGATGTGCGACGGCCGCACCGCCTTCAGCGCCGCCGACCACCTCGAATGGGCGACCCGCTATAGCGCGATGGTGCTGCGGGAGTTCTCGGCCACGTGAGCGCCGCTCAATCGGCCCAGTAGAGCCGCAGCGGATTGTCGACCAGCAGCCGTCGTTGCAAATCGGCGGAAGGCGCGATGCGCGGGATCATGTCGACGAGGTGACCATCATCCGGCACGGCGTCCTGCATATTGGGGTGCGGCCAGTCGGTTCCCCACAGGCAGCGGTCGGGATAGTCGGCCACCAGCGGCGCAACGCTCTGGGCAAAGCTGTCCCAAGGATCGCCGCCCGGATCGAGCCGGTCGGGGCAGGTCGCCTTGAAATGAATGTCGTCGCGGCTGTCCAGGAGGCGGCGGAAGGCCGTCATGTCGGGGCCGTCCGGCCCCCGGATCACGTCGGGGCGGCCCATGTGGTCGATCACGAGCGGCACCGGGATTGCGTCCATGAAGGGGCGCAGTTCCTCAAGGATATCGGCTTCGAAATAGATCACCACGTGCCAGCCTTGGGGCAGGCGACGGGCGACATCGAGAAACCTGTCCTTGGGCGCATCATCGACCAGGCGCTTGAGGAAATTGAAGCGGATGCCACGAATCCCGCCTTCGTGCAGCGCGGCGAATTGCGCCTCGTCGATCGCCGGATCGACCACCGCCACCCCGCGCGCCCTGCCGTTCGATTTGGCGATGGCGTCGAGCGTGGCGGCGTTATCTGTGCCGTGGCAACTAGCCTGAACAATGACGTTGCGATCGAAACCGAGATGATCGCGCAGCGCGAACAGCATCTCGGGTCCGGCATCCTCCGGCAGATATTTCGCCTTGGCGCTGAACGGGAACTGCGCCATCGGCCCGAACACGTGGCAATGGGCATCGACCGCACCCGGCGGCGGCACATAGCGGGGCTTGGACGGGTTGGGATGCCAACTGACAATACGTTGCTCGATCATCCGAAAACTACCCCATCCATCAGCTTGCGCGCGGTGCGCAGCAGGGCGGCGCTGACCACCTCGCCCGCCTCGTTCACTTCCAGCACGCAACTCATCTCGCCGGTGGGATGTTCCACCGACAAGGTCTTGCGGCTACCCTGCGGTACCACGGCCACCTCCGCCGCCGGGGTTCCGGGAATCAGGCAGGCGGTCGCCACGCTGACCGCGCCGAGAACGCCGATCGTGGCGTGGGCGCGATGGGGAATGAAGCTGCGCACCGTAACCGCGCCGCCGTTTCGCGGCGGTGCGACCAACATCATCTTGGGCACGCTCTTTTCACGGACATCGCCCAGGTTCATCCGCTCACCCACGGCCAGCCGGATCGCCTCGATCCGGGCCTTGAGATCGGCGTGGGCATCAAGCCAGTCGCGATCCTCGTAGCCCGTGATCCCGACGTTCTCGGCCTTCATCACCACGCAGGGCATCCCGTTGTCGATCAGGGTGACGGGCACGCCATTGACCACGTCGACCGCGTTGCCGCTGGGCAGCAGAGCCCCGCAACTCGATCCGGCGGTATCGCGGAATTCGGTGGGGATCGGGGCATGGGTGCCGGGCACTCCGTCAATCGCGGCCTCGCCCTGATAGGTCACCACGCCGCCCGGCGTCTGGACCGTCGCAACGGCGACCTGCCCGGTGTTTTCCATGAAGATCGCCACGGCGGTTTCCTCACCCGTCGCCGCCACCAGCCCGCGTTCGATCGCGAAGGGGCCAACGCCTGCAAGGATATTGCCGCAATTCTGCGCGTCACTGACGATCGCCTGATCGACGAAGACCTGCAGGAACAGGTAATCGACATCGATACCTGCGCGGGCCGACTTGCTGACCACCGCCACCTTGCTGGTCAGCGGATCGGCCCCACCCATGCCGTCGATCTGCCGCGGATCGGGGCTGCCCATTACCGCAAGCAGGAAGGCATCACGCGCGGCCACGTCGGCGGGCAGGTCGGCCTTGAGGAAATAGCCGCCCTTCGACGTCCCGCCGCGCATCCACATGCAGGGGGCGCTGTGCCCGCTCATATGTAGCGCAGCCCTTCCTTCTCGAGTCGCTCGCGCATCTTGTACATATCGAGGCCCAGCACCCCGGCGGCGAGTTTGGCGCGCTTTTCGCCTTCGTTGGCTTCGCGCGCCTGCGCGGCGGCGAGCACCTCGGCAGCCTTGGCGCGCGGGACCACGCAAACCCCATCGTCATCGGC
>JAFEEP010000596.1 GCA_018241045.1 Pseudomonadota bacterium
CTGACCGGATCTATTTCCGCCTCGCCAACCGCACCGACGCGATCGAGCAGCCCAGTGGCGCGACCAAGGTTGCCGAAGCCGCAACCAAGCCGAAGCCAGCGGCCAAGGCGTCTGACGGGAAGGGGGAGCAGAACTGATGGTCCAGCCACGCATCGCCAAGGTCTTTGGGGCGGTCAACATCGGCTCGTTCCGCATTTCGGCAATGGTCGCGGGTCTGACCGAGACCGGCGAGATGGTGGTGCTCGGCTCGTTCCACCGTGCTGCCCAGGGAATCAAGCGCGGCTATGTTACCGATATGCAGGCCGCGACCTATGCGGTGCGCGACGCGGTCGAACGCGCCGAGAAGATCGCCAACACCGCGGTTACGCGGGTGTGGATCGGGGCGTCGGGTGCGGGACTTGCCAGCCAGGTCGTCCAGGTCGAGGTCGATATCGGCGGGCGGCGGATCGAACAGGAAGATATCGAGCACCTGCTGGTTTCTGCGCGCGACGTAATCCAGCCCGATGGGCGCATGGTGCTGCACGCCCAGCCTGCGCACTACACGCTCGACGGCGCGGACGGGGTGTCCGACCCCAAGGGGCTCCATGCCGAGCGGCTCGGTGTCGACATTCACGTCATGCTCGCCGATGGCGCGCCGGTGCGCAACATCACCGAGGCGGTGCAGAACGCTCACCTCGATGTCGAGGCGGTGATCGGATCGCCGATCGCGGCGGGCCATGCCTGCCTCACGGCAGAGGAGCGGGAACTGGGAGTCGCCCTGGTCGAGTTCGGGGCGGAGGTCACCAATGTCTCGGTCTATGCGGCGGGGATGTTGCTCGGCCTCGTCACCATCCCGATGGGTTCGGGCGACATTACCGACGCCGTGGCCAGCGCCTTTGGCATTCGCCGCTTCCAGGCCGAACGGCTGAAATGCGTCCATGGCAGCGCCATCGCCAGCCCGGCTGATCACCGCGAGATGATCCCGGTAAACGCGCCGGGCGAGGAAGGCTCCGGCCCCGTCGCCCGCCATGCCGACGACAAGAACCGCGTACCCCGCGCCGAACTGGTTTCGGTGATCACCGCGCACCTCGGGCGGTGGATGGAAGAGGTCAACAAGGCGCTCAAGGGCCTCGGCTTCACCGGCCAGCGCGGACAATTGGTGGTGATGACCGGCGGCGGCGCGGAGCTGGCGGGGATCGCCGACTATGCCCAGGCCGCGCTGGGGAAGCCGGTGCGGATCGGCCGCCCGCTGCACATCAAGGGTCTGGCCGAGGCGCACGCGACCCCGGGATTTTCGACGCTGGCCGGGCTGGTGCTCTATGCAGCAGCCGATCCGATCGACATCCGTTCGCTCGGCCCGCGACACCAGGAGACATTCCGCTACACCGGCGTGGGGCTGGTCAATCGCGTATTGCGCGCGGTGAAAGAGTATTTCTGAAGCGCGATTGCGTTCTGGTGACTGTGGACAAGGGTTAATTTGGCTTTGATTCGCCGATTCGAACGGTGCAGAAGTTGGATAACTTGGATTTCGTGCATTCGCGTGCCTGACTGGAGAGCGCCATGAGCATCAATATCGGACCGCCAGCCGTGGAAGAGCTGCGTCCCCGGATTACCGTGATTGGCGTCGGTGGAGCGGGTGGCAATGCCATCGCCAACATGATCGGCGCGGGGATCGAGGGGGTCGACTTCATCGTCGCCAACACCGATGCCCAGGCGCTCAACAATTCGATCGCCGAGCACCGCATCCAGCTTGGGCCCGACATCACCCAGGGCCTTGGCGCCGGATCGCGCCCCGAAGTGGGCCGGGCCGCGGCTGAGGAAACCCTGGCAGAGATCGACCGCGCGCTCGAAGGCGTCCATATGTGCTTCATCGCCGCGGGCATGGGCGGCGGCACCGGCACCGGCGCGGCTCCCGTGGTCGCCAAGGCGGCGCGCGACAAGGGCGTGCTGACCGTGGGTGTGGTGACCAAGCCGTTCCTGTTCGAAGGCACCCGCCGGATGCGTTCGGCCGATGCGGGGATCGAGGAACTGCAGAAGCACGTCGATACCCTGATCGTCATCCCCAACCAGAACCTGTTCCTGGTCGCCAAGGCCGAAACCACCTTCAAGGAGGCTTTCGAGCTGGCTGATGAGGTGCTGCAGCAGGGCGTGCGCTCGATCACCGACCTGATGGTCATGCCGGGCCTGATCAACCTCGACTTTGCCGACGTCCGGTCGGTCATGGCCGAAATGGGCAAGGCGATGATGGGCACGGGCGAGGGCAATGGCGAGAACCGCGCGCTCGAGGCCGCCGAGAAGGCCATCGCCAATCCGCTGCTCGATGGCGTGTCGATGCAGGGCGCCAAGGGCGTGATCATCTCGATCATCGGCGGCGATGACATGAAGCTGCTCGAGGTTGACGAGGCCGCGAACCACATTCGCGAACTGGTCGATCCCAACGCCAACATCATCTGGGGCAGCGCCTTCAACCCCGACCTGCAGGGCAAGATTCGCGTTTCGGTGGTTGCTACCGGGATCGAGCAAACCGCCCAGCAGGCCGAGGAGGCTTCGCGCCCGATCAACCTGACCGCTCCGCGCGGGCCGGTACGCCCGGCGATGGCCGCTCCGGCTGCCGCTGCCGAGCCGCTGTTCGAACGCGCGGCACCCACTCCTGCGCCGGAACCCGAGGTGGTCGAGCCTCCGGTTGCCGCGCCGGGGCACAGCCCCGCACCCGTCGGCGGCCATGAGGATTGGGACGTGCCCGCCGCCGCCACTGCGGCCGAAGCGGGCGAGCCACTCGAGCTTGAGCTCGAAGCCGAGGACGGCGCCGACGCGCCAACCGGCCAGGGCAGCGGAACGCCTGACGAACTGCTGCTCGATGCCTCGCGCCTGCACGAAGAGGATGCGCCGCTGGGCGGGACGATGCCGGGCCGCCGTCGCGGACTGGTCGCCACCGACAGCGATGAAGGCGTCGAGGCCGGCGCGCTTCCGGCTGCCGAGCCTGAAGCTGCGGCCCATCCTGCGGGTGGCGGTGGCGGTGATGGCGCACCGGGGAGCAGCGGAACTGGCGGTGGCGGTCGCGGTGGTCGCGGCGGGGCTGGCGCGACGCTGTTCGAGCGCATGGCCAACCTTTCGCGCGGCGGACGCTCGTCGTCCGAGGACGAGGATGATGAAGACGATACCGGCAACGACGGTCCCTCGCTCAGCATCCCGCGTTTTCTCGGGCGTCAGAACAACCAGTAACCTTCTTCCGCCGGATCGGGTCGCGCCGTTCGTGCAGGGTTCAGGCAGGGGGCTCTAGCCCCGCCCGGACGGCGGCCAATCCGGCGGTTCATCCAGTAGCGCATTGATGTCCCTATCTCGCCTCTTTCTCATGTCCCTGGCTGCCGCATCGGTGGCAGGCGTCGTGCCTGCCCGGGCCCAGGTCAGCAGACCTGTGGTCCAGCCGATCCCGGGCGGGGACGCAATGCGGCTCAACGCTGCGCTGGGGCGTCTGGCGCGCAACCCGCGCGATGTTGACGCTCTGATCGAGGCGGGGGCCGCATCGCTCGCGGCGGGCGACGGCGATGCCGCGATCGGGTTCTACCAGAAGGCCGATGCGCTTTCGCCCGGCAACGCCCGGATCAAGTCGGGTCTGGCGGGGGCCTATGTCCTGACCGGCGATCCGGCCAATGCTATCCCGCTGTTCGATGCCGCCGAGAAGCTCGGCCCGCTTGATGCGGCGCGCGTGTCCGACCGGGGCCTTGCCTTCGACATGGTCGGCGACGCGACGACTGCGCAGCGTTACTACCGCGAAGCGCTGATGGCTGGCCCCAGCGACGAGACCAGTCGCCGCCTCGCCCTCAGCCAGGCGATTTCGGGTGACCGCAAGGGCATGGAGGTGACGCTCGCCTCGCTGCTCCAGCGCAACGACAAGGCTGCGTGGCGCACCCGCGCCTTCGCTCTGGCGATCCTGAACCAGCCCGACGAGGCGGAATCAATCGCGCGTTCGACCATGCCCGCCGACATGGCCGGGGCGATGGTCAACTATCTGCGTTATATGCCCAAGCTGACCGCCGCGCAGCAGGCCACGGCGGCGAATCTGGGCCAGTTCCCCCGCGCCGCGGAGATCGGCCGCGACGATCCGCGCTTCGCCCTGCTGGTGCGGACCCGCCCGGTGCTCGCCAGCGCAGTGCCGGTGGCGCGGGTGGCACAGCGTGACGACAAGAAATCGCGCAAGGATCGCAGTGCCCCAACGACCAAGGCGGCGGAGGTCCCGCTCGTCGCCCCGGTGACCATCCGGCCGGGCCCATCGGGTGAACTTCCACCGATCCGCAGCGCCGCCGTCGCCATCGCGCCGCAGCCTGCCGTGACGGTGAAGCCGGTAACGCCGCCGCCTGTCTTGACCCCGCCCATGGTCGCTTCGACGACCGTCGCGATCGCTCCCGCCGCTGCGCCGCAGCCGCTTCCCCAGCCGGTGGTGACGCCAGCTGCAACGATAGCGCCAAGCGCGCCCGTCGCCGCACCGCGGATCGACCTGCCAGCCCCGGCCGTGACGCCGCCGCCCACGCCGACGCCTGTCTCGAGCCCCGGCTTTGCCAGCCTCGAGAACCCGGCGCCGAAATTTGATCTCAAGCCTTCCGCGCCGCCTGCTCCGGCGCCGACCCCGGTCGTCCGGCCCGTGCCGGTCCAACCGGCTCCGGCAAAGCCCGCGGCGCCGGCCAGGCCACGCAGCCTTGCCGAGGTCTTCGCCGATCTGACCCCGCCGAGCCGTGAGGCCGAGCCTGAGGCCGGGGCGGTCGATCTGCGCAAGATCAAGGCCAGCGCGCCAGTTACGAAACCCGCCGCCAGCGAAACGAAGGCGACCAAGCTCGCCGAAACTGCCTGCGAAGTACCCGATCCCAAGGCGGGGAAAGCTGCTAAATCGAGCAGGACCGCCAAGGGCGCTAAGGCGAAGGCCGCTGCCAAGGATCTGCCCGCGCTGTGCAA
>JAFEEP010000597.1 GCA_018241045.1 Pseudomonadota bacterium
GACCGTGAAGAAGCGCCACAATTCATTGCCGGTCTGGGCATCGAAGGCGGCAAGGTAGCCGCGGCTGAAATATTCGGACCCCGCCGATCCGATCAGAACCTTGCCCTTGACGATACGCGGCGCGCCGGAAATGGCCATGTGGCTGTCGGCGGGGAAAGTGCGCTTGTCCCACACCACCTTGCCGCTCTTCTGGTCGAGCGCGACCAACCGCCCGTCGAGCGTCGCGACATAGACCTTGTCGCCATAGAGCGCGACGCCGCGGTTGACCGCGTCGCAGCACACGTCGACCAGCTTTTCGCGCGGCACCTTGGGGTCATACGACCACTTGAGCGCCCCGGTCCTGGCGTCATAGGCTTTGACCATCGACCAGGCGGTTGTCGTATAGAGTACGCCATCGTGCATCAGCGGGGTCGCTTCCTGACCACGCGCGGTATCAAGATCGGCGAACCACGCCAGACCGAGTTGCCCGACATTGCTGTCATTGATCAGCTTGAGCGTCGAGAAGCGCTGTTCGGCATAGTCGCGGCCATAGCTGAGCCATTCACCTTCGGCAGCGGCGGCGATCATCGCATCGGTCACCCCGCTGGTCGCCGGAGCGGACGCGGTCTTGCTGTTGTTGCACGATGCCAGCGCCAACAGGGCAGTGGCGGCCAGAAGCCTCAGACGCATGGCAAAATCCTCTCCTATGGTCGCCCGCCTTGGCGCGAGTCAGTCGAGGGCAATTCGCCGCATTCGCATCGCGATTGCAACCTTAATCGTGCAGTTAAGTGTTCGCAGTGCTGGACCTTGCGCTGCGACGGGCTATCCTCGCGGCAACGGGGCGTTGTGGAGCAATTCGATGTGTGACGACCTTACCGCTCACCAGGAGGACGCGGCGCTCGCCCGCCTCGGCCTCAATCGCCGCCAGTTCGCCGTCGCCGGGGTGGCGGGAATGGTCGCCGCCTGCGCCGATGCCAAGGTTGCCGACAAGGGCGGGCTGGCCGAGGACATGATCGACATCGCCACGCCTGACGGCAGCGCCGACGCCTTCTTCGTGCGTCCGGCGCGCGGGCGTTATCCCGGGGTGATCATGTGGCCCGACATTGCCGGGCTGCGCGATGCCTACAAGACGATGGCGCGGCGGCTTGCCCGGGCGGGCTATGCCGTGCTGGTGGTCAACCACTATTACCGCTCGGCCCGGGCGCCGGTGCTGTCCTCGATGGCAGAATGGCGCACGCCCGAGGGGCAGGCCAGGCTCAAACCGATGATCGCGGCGATCACGCCCGATGCCACTACCCGCGATGCCACCGCCTTCGTCACCTGGCTGGGCAAGCAGCGCAGCGTCCATCCACAGAAGGGGATCGGCACTTGCGGTTATTGCATGGGCGGACCCTATACCCTGCGCACCGCCGCCGCCGCGCCCGAGCGCGTGCGCGCCGCCGCCTCGTTCCACGGTGCGGGGCTGGTCACGCCGGGCCAGGACAGCCCGCATCTGCTGATCGCCAAGAGCAAGGCGAGCTTCCTGTTTGCCATTGCCCGCAACGATGACCAACGCTCGCCCGCGGACAAGTCGATCCTGGCCGATACGGCCCGGGTCGCGGGCCGCCCGGCCGAGGTCGCAGTTTACAACGCTGACCACGGTTGGTGCACGCTCGACGCCCCGGTCTATGACAAGGTCGAGGCAGAGCGCGCCTGGGCGCGGATGGTGACGCTGTTCAAAGGACTCTAGCCGCTGTAGGGGCGGCGGCATGATCCGCCTGTCCGGCCTGTCCCTTCCGCTCGACCACTCGCCCGAAGCGATCGCCCCGGCGATTTGTGCGCGGCTGGGGATCGCGGCTGAGGCGCTGCGTGGGTGGACGCTGTTCAAGCGCGGCAACGATGCGCGGCGCAAGAACGCGATCCTGCTGGTTTACACCTTCGATGTCGATGTGGCGGACGAGGCCGAGGTGCTGGCCCGCCTTGCCGGCGACAAGGATGTGCGCCCCACCCCGGAAATGGCCTGGCATCCCCCGGTCCACGCACCTGACGGATGGAGCGGCAAGCGTCCGGTGGTGATTGGCGCGGGGCCGTGCGGGCTGTTCGCCGGGCTGGTCCTGGCGCAGATGGGGCTGCGCCCGATCATTGTCGATCGCGGCAAGGTGGTGCGTCAGCGCACCAAGGACACCTGGGGGCTGTGGCGGCGCAGCGAGTTGAACCCGGACAGCAACGTCCAGTTCGGTGAGGGCGGGGCGGGGACATTCTCCGACGGCAAGCTCTATTGCCGGGTCAAGGATCCGCGCTTCCTGGGCCGCAAGGTGCTGGAGGAGTTCGTGCGCGCCGGGGCGCCCGATGACATCCTGTGGGAAGCGCACCCGCATATTGGCACCTTCCGACTGGTCACGATGGTCGAAAGCCTGCGCGAAACGATCGAGGGCCTGGGCGGCGAATATCGCTGGCAGACGCGGGTCGATGATCTGGAACTCGACCGGCGCGGTGATGGAACCCTGACCTTGCGCGGACTGCACCTGTCCGACGGATCGTTTCTCGAGGCAGATCATGTCGTCCTTGCGGTCGGGCATTCGGCGCGGCCGACCTTCGAGATGCTCCACGCCCGCGGCGTCCATGTCGAGGCCAAGCCATTCTCGATCGGGGTGCGGATCGAGCATCCGCAAAGCTGGATCGACGAGGCGCGCTATGGCCGGTTCGCCCGGCACCCTGATCTGGGCGCGGCGGCCTATAGCCTGGTCCACCACGCCAGCAACGAACGCACGGTCTATTCGTTCTGTATGTGCCCGGGCGGGCGGGTCGTTGCTGCGACCAGCGAGGAAGGGCGGGTCGTCACCAACGGGATGAGCCAGTATTCGCGCGCCGAGTTCAACGCCAATTCGGGCTTCGTCGTCGCGATCGACCCCGTGCGCGACTTTCCCGACGGGCCGCTCGCCGGAATCGCACTGCAGCGCCATTGGGAGAGCTTGGCCTATGAAGCTGGCGGTGGCGGCTACAAGGCGCCGGGGCAGCGGGTCGAGGATTTCCTTGCCGGGCGCGCCTCGACCGCGCTGGGCAGCGTCACGCCCAGCTACAAGCCGGGGGTGACCCCGACCGACCTGTCGCACTGTCTGCCCCACTTCGCGGTTGAGGCTATGCGCGAGGCGATCCCCGTGTTCGGCCGTCAGATCCGCCGCTACGACGATCCCGACGTGGTGATGACCGGGGTGGAAACCCGCACCTCCAGCCCGGTGCGGATCACGCGCGGCAAGGATTTCCAGTCGCTCAACGTCACTGGCCTGTTTCCCGGTGGCGAGGGCGCGGGCTATGCCGGGGGCATCCTTTCCGCCGCGATCGACGGGATCAAGCTGGGCGAGGCCGTGGCGCAGAGCATCGTGAGGTCGTGACCACCACGCACCACGACGCCATCGTCATCGGCGCGGGCGCGGCGGGGATGATGGCCGCTGCCCAGGCCGGGCAGCGCGGCAAGCGGGTGCTGCTGGTCGATCACAATGTAGAGCCGGGACGCAAGATCCTGATATCGGGCGGCGGGCGGTGCAATTTCACCAATGTCGACACCGCGCCAGACCGTTTCCTGTCGGACAATCCCCACTACGCCAAGTCGGCGCTGAGCCGCTACTCGCCACGCGACTTCCTCGACCTTGTCGAAGCGCGCGGGATTGCCTGGCACGAAAAGACGCTGGGGCAACTGTTCTGTGATGGCTCGGCGCGGCAGGTGGTCGACCTGCTGCTCGACGAGTGCGCGCGGGGGCAGGTGGTGCTGGCCCTCGGCGATCCCGTCGCGGCGCTGGACCATGGCGACGGGCTTTACCGGGTGGCGCTGGGCGGCAAGGTCCACACCGCCCCGGCGCTGGTTCTCGCCAGCGGCGGTCCCTCGATCCCCAAGCTGGGCGCAAGCACTTTCGCCTATGACACGGCGCGCCGTTTCGGGCTGGCCATCGTTCAGCCGCGTCCGGCGCTGGTGCCCTTGACACTCGGTCCCGACGAGGCGCTGTTTCGCGAATTGTCAGGAGTCTCAACCGAAGTTGAGGTTCGCTGGAATCGCACCCGCTTCCGCGAGGCCGCGCTGTTCACGCATCGCGGGCTGAGCGGCCCGGCGATGCTTCAGATCAGCAGCTATTGGCAGCACCGCACCGCGATTCACGTCGATTTCCTGCCCGATGCCACGCCCGGCTGGCTGCTCGACCTGAAGCGTGGCACGCCGCGCCAGTCGCTTCGCCGCACGCTGTCCGAACGCCTGCCCGAACGATTGGCCGACGCCCTGCTCGAACGGCTGGGCGCAAGCGGCGAACTCGGCGCGCAGGGCGACAAGGCGCTGCGCCGGATCGAGGAGGAGCTGCATGGCTGGGCCTTCATGCCCAACGGCACCGAAGGCTTCGCCAAGGCCGAAGTCACCGCCGGCGGTATCGCCACGACCGGCCTGTCCTCGCAGACGATGGAGGCCCGCAAGGTGCCGGGGCTCTACGCCATCGGCGAGGCGGTGGACGTCACCGGCTGGCTTGGCGGCTACAACTTCCAGTGGGCCTGGGCGAGCGGCGCGGCAGCGGGCCGGGCACTGCGCGAGCTGCCTACTTCTTGAGATTTGTCAGCATCACCATCTCGTCGTACATCGCGATCAGGTGGCTGTCGTACCACTGGTCCATCACGCATTTCACCTGACCGAAGAACCCGGAAATATCGTTGAGGATGTAGTGGCCGTCGGCGCCCGTCCCGGGGATCGAGACGTCGAGCGCCTGCCCTTTCAGATAGGCAGCGATCTCGTCGATATGGGCGCGCAGGGCGAGCTTGCGGTGATCCCCGCTCGATCCGCCGCTGCGGGCGTGGGTCAGTTCTTCCTTGGCCTTGTCCATCAGGCCCGAGACATAGGAATAGACCCGTTCCATGTTTTCGCGCTTCAATGCGATCATGGTGTCGACATAGTCCTTCTTGATCCGCTGCGCGGCGGTATCGGGATGTTCCGTGCCATAGAAGGCTTGGCCGAACTTGAGCGGGTTTTCCTGGATCATGCGCGCGAGAATAGGCGGTCGTGGTTACTTGCAGGTTAAGCACGCCGGTTTCGCTTGTCGCCGGGCGCGCAGGCGTTACCATCCTGACATTCAACGATCTGGAGGATTGAAATGGGCGGCGTGCTGATCGCACTTCTTGGCGTGGTATTCATCTTCGTGCTGATGGGCGTTCGGGTGGTCCGCCAAGGCTTTGTCTACACCATCGAGCGGCTCGGCAAATATACCCTGGGGGCCACCCCGGGGCTGCACGTCATCATCCCCTTCGTCGACCGGGTGGGACACAAGGTCAACATGATGGAGCAGGTGCTCGACATTCCGGGGCAAGAGATCATTACCAAGGACAACGCCATGGTCGGGGTCGATGCGGTGGTGTTCTTCCAGGTACTCGATGCGGGCAAGGCGGCTTACGAGGTGTCGAACCTCTATGTCGCGATCATGCAGCTCACCAC
>JAFEEP010000598.1 GCA_018241045.1 Pseudomonadota bacterium
ATTACCCGCCCGAATCGATCCGGCGGATGGAAATCCTGCCTGAGGAAGTCGCGCTGCGGTACGGCTATCCGCCCGATGCGCGGGTGATCAACTTCATCCTCAAGGACAATTTCCGCAGCCGCACGGTGGAAGGCAAGTTCAGCGTGCCGACCCGTGGCGGATTTTCGGCCTGGTCGCTGGAAGGCACCCAGCTCAAGATCCAGGGCAATTCGCGGCTGAGCGTGACGGTCAGCACCGACGACACCAGCCCGCTGACCGAGGCTGAGCGCGGCGTGATCCAGGCGACGACGCCCGCGCCGGGCAGCCCCGATCCGGCGCAATACCGCACCCTGATCGCGGATTCGCGCGATTTCGGTGGCAATGTCAGTTGGTCGAAGGGGCTGGGCAAGGACGGCAAGGGTGGACAGCTTAGCCTCAACGGCAACGTGAGCCAGGCCGACAGCACCAGCGGATCGGGGCTCGACGCGCTCGACGCGCCGTTGCAGCGGGTCAGCCACGTCACGACCTTTGCCGGTGGGGCGGGGCTCAACACCTTCCTGGGCAAGTGGCAGCTTTCCGCGACCGCCGATGCCAGCCATGCCGAAAGCACGACCCGGATCGACCAGTATGCCGGAACCGGCTTCGATACCGCATCGAGCAACACCGACAGCCTGACCAGCCTGGTCACGCTGATGGGCCGTCCGCTGCGCCTGCCCGCCGGTGATATCAGTGCGACCGTGCGTATGGGCTATGCCTGGTCCAACATCGACAGCAGCGACACCCGTAGCGTGGCCCGCGCCGCCAACCTGACCCGGGGCGATGCCTCGACCGGGCTCAACCTGGCGGTGCCGCTGACCAGCACGCGCGAAGGTTTTCTGGGCGCGGTGGGCGATCTGACGCTCAACCTCAGCGCCGGTTACGATCACCTGAGCGACTTTGGCAGCCTGACCGACTGGAGCACCGGGCTGACCTGGTCGCCGACGGGGCGGCTGGGTTTCCAGGCGAGCTACATCGTCAACGAGGCTGCACCCACGCTGGCCCAGCTTGGCAATCCCCAGTCGCTCACCTTCAACGTGCCGGTCTATGACTTCACCACCGGGCAGACCGTGCTGGCCACGGTGATCGGCGGCGGCAATCCCGATCTGGTCAAGGAACGCCAGCGGGACTGGAAATTTTCCGCCAACTGGCAGATCCCCGGAATGAACAATTCCAGCCTGCTGGTCGAATACTTCCGCAACAGGTCAACCGACGTTTCGGCCAGCTTCCCGCTGCTGACGCCGGCGATCGAGGCGGCGTTTCCGGGCCGCGTGGTGCGGGACGGGGCGGGCAATATCATTTCGGTCGATCAGCGCCCGGTCACCCTTGCCGAGCAGAAGGGGTCGCGCCTGCGCTGGGGCCTCAATCTGGGCGGCCCCATCGGCAAGGCCAGTGATGGCGGCGGCATGATGGGGATGGGTGGTGGCGGGCCACGCGCCGGAGGCCCACGCCGCAGTGGCGGCGGCGGGCGCGGCGGCATGATGGGGATGATGGGCGGCGGTCAGGGCCGGTGGAGCTTCGGGATCTATCACACCATCCAGTTCGACAGCACGGTGCTGGTTGCGCCGGGCGGCCCCCTGCTCAACCTGCTCGATGGCGACGCGCTGAGTGGTGGCGGCACCCCGCGCCACAGCCTCGAGTTCAACGGCGGGGCTTTCTACAAGGGCTTCGGCACCTTCATCCAGGGCACATGGTCGGCGCCGACGTCGGTGCATGCCAGCGGCGTGCCGGGATCGAGCGACCTGCGCTTTGGTGCGCTGGCCAAGGTCAACGTCAACCTGTTCGCTGATCTGGGGCGGATGCCCAAGCTGACCAAGCAGGCGCCGTTCTTCAAGGGCGCCCGCCTTGGTCTGCAGTTCGAGAACGTGTTCGACGCCCGCCAGAAGGTAACCGACGCTACCGGCGCGGTGCCGTTGTCCTACCAGCCCGACTATCTCGATCCGCGCGGCCGGGTGATCTCGCTCAGCTTCCGCAAGCTGTTCTGAACGCCCGACCGCAGCTCGATCATCACCCGGCGCGGAATACCGCCAGGATCAGGTGCAGCGTCAGCGCCATCAGGCACAGTGATGACAGCGCGAACAGGGCGAAGCGCGGCATCACCTTGTTGACCGTCGCCTGGAAGATCGAATGGGCCACGCGCAATGCGACATAGACCCAGGCGATGGTGGCGTTGATCCCGTCACCCTGGCCGATCATCGCCAGCGCCAGCGCAACGGCGTAGAACACCGTCGGCGCTTCGTGCAGGTGGTTGTAGTTGTGCGCCTTCCACTGCACCTCACGCGGGAGCAAGCCTTCGAGCATGGACCCGGTCCAGCCCTGATCGGCCCCGGCCTCGCTCGGCTTGGGCAGCTTGTTGATCGCCGGGATGCGGGTGGCATACATCCAGATCCACATGATCATGGTCCAGCCCGCCAGCACGGCGAGCGGTTTCAGGATTTCCATTCCGATCATCGGTTACCTCCCCTCAAGCAGCAAATATGGTGAGCATCGCGGCGTGAAGCGCCAGGACCATCAGGCAGATCGTCGACAGGATGAACAGGGCGAAGCGCACCGGAATGCGGTTGACCGTGGCCTGCCAGATGGAATGGATCACGCGCAGCGCGACATAGGCCCAGGCAAACATGACGTCGTGGGGATAAGGCCCCATGATCGCCAGGATCAGCAGCGTCGGATAGAAGATCGTCGGCTGTTCCATCAGGTGCGTGAAATTGTGCGATTTCCACTGCACGTTGTCTGGCAGCACGCCGTCAAGGTTCTGGCCGCGCCCGCCCGGCGGCACGGATTTTACGTTGACGCCCAGTTTCGCCAGCGCCGGAAAGCGCGTGGCAGCGGTCCACAGAAGCATGACCAGCGACCACAGGACCAGCGCCGCGCCCGGCGCCAGGATTTGTGCTTGCATGATTGTTCTCCCCCGTTTCGGTTCGACCCGAAGCCGGGAGGGTGTGCTGCGCGCGACAGATTGTCAAATGCAACTAGTCAGCGGCGGCGATCACCTGGGCAAAGGCAGCGGCGTCGGTATTGCCGCCCGACAGAATTACCACCGTGCGCCCGTCGACCGGGACTTTGCCAGCCAGAACCGCCGCCAACGCTGCCGCGCCGCCTGGTTCGATGACCAGATGGAGCGTGCTGAACGCCCAGCGCTGCGCCGCGCGGACCTCAGCCGGCGTCACCGCCAGGCCGAAGGGCACCCGCTGGTGCAGAACGGCGAAGTTGATCGGGCGAGTGCTGGGGGTCTGCAATGCATCGCAGGCGGTGGGCGGGGCATCGCGCGGGACGGGCAGGATTTCGCCCGCCGCAAG
>JAFEEP010000599.1 GCA_018241045.1 Pseudomonadota bacterium
CCGGGGCCGGTCCAGCCGCCTGCCGCGAAGGCCGGCACATCCGGCGCGGCCTTGGGTGTACGCGGTCCCTCGCCCGACGACGCCCATTCGATCTGGATCACCTTGCGGTCTGGGAGTGCATCGATCTTGGCCTTCACCTCATCAATCCCGGTCTTCGCGGACTCAACATTGGCCTGCACGGTGACGGTTGCGGCTTCGCCCTTCAGCGCGGCGATGCGTTTCTCCAGGGCGGTGAGCTGCTCGGCCTGCGCAGCAGCGGCGGCCTGGATGTCGGCAACTTGCCTTTGCTTGGCCGCGGCCTGCGCTTCCAGCGCGCTGGCTTCGGCTTCGGCGATTCGATCGAAGAGGCTGGCGGCCGCGCTGTCGTCCTTGAGGCGGTCGGCGTAGTCGCTGGCCTGCTTGATGAGCTCGGCCGCACGCTCCGCGTAGGCCTGTGCCTTCTCGGCGCGGCCGTCGAGCTGCGCATTCTGGGCGAAGGTGCTCATGCGCTCGGCTTCGCTCAGCGCATCATTGGCGCGGCGGGTATTGAGCGACTCGCGCTCATCGTCCGTCAGCCCGCGATCGCGCCGATCCTGCGCCTTGGCGCCCGCACCGGCCACGCCCGAGCGGATGTTGGCCGCCTGCTGCAATAGACTGGCAATCTCCGCTTTCAGCTTCTGCGCCTCGGCGGTACCAGCCTGCATGGCGGACACGAGCGCATCGCGCAGCTTCTCTTCGGACGCGATCGCCGTCTTCTGGATCTCGCCCTGCAGCTCCTGCAGCTTGGCCTTGTAGCGATCGAGCGCCTGCACGCCTTCAGGCGTGGCGAGCGGGTCGACGCCGGGCTGTTTCTGGCGGATGGACTCGATTGCGGCGACGTAGGCTTTCGACAGCTCGTTGAACTTGGCCAGGTCCTCTTCGGCCTTGGTCGAGAAGCTGCGGTCTTCCATGAAGCGACGCCACGCGGCACCGACGCGCTGCGCGGTTCCGCCTTCCATGTCTTCAATCTCGGCAAGGGCCCGGCGGCGTTCCTCAAGGGCTGCACGGTTCTGTGCCGCCCGCCCCTCAATAGCGCTCAGGTCCGCCTTGACCGGGGCGCGGCTGTTGGCTTCCAGCAGCGCTTCGTCGCGCTTCACCAGCGCCTCGATGCGGGCAATGTCCTGGCGGAAGTCGCCCGCCAGGCCTGCGCCGAACTTCTTCTCCTGGGCCCTGCGGGCAAGTGCCTCTTCGACCCGCTTCCCCGCCGCTTCGGCTTTGTCCGCAGCGGTTTCAGCCTTGTTGCCAAACGACACCCAAGCGAGCCCCGCAAGCGACAACAGTGTGATCAGCGCGCCGATCGGCCCGCCCAGCGCGGCGAGCGCCAGCCCGGCGAATCGTGCGCCTGTCGCGGCGGCACCCGCGGCGACGGCGGCGGCATTGGTCGCGCCCGCGTAGCTCAGCTTCGCCGCGGCAGCCGCCTCTGTTGCGGCGGTCTCCGCTGCGCGTACCGCGACAAGACCCTGCCCGACCTTGGCTTCGGCCGCTTGGGTGGCGGCAAGCTGCAAGCTCAGTGCGGCCAGTTCGCGCAGCCGGGCAGCGCGGCCGATGTCATTGATCTGCGCCGCCAGGCGGGTTTTCTCGAGCTCGATCTCGCCGCGGATCAGTGCGGCGGTCGACGCCAGGCGCGCACGGTCGGCCGCGACCTGGGCTTGAGCTGAAGCGGTTGCCGCGCGGGCTGCCGAAAGCGCCATCTGCGCCGATTGCTGCTCGGCCGCAGCGCGGCGCATGGCCTCTTGCGCGGCACCCGCGTTCGCCACACGTGCGGCCTGTTCGGCGCGCAACTGCTCGAAGGTGGCGGCCGCTGCCTGCACCTTGGCGGCGATCACCCGACCCACCACCACCGTTGCGTAGGCGCCGGCGGCGGTGGCCACCAGGTCGAAGTTCTTCGCCAGCAGCGAGAGCCCGCCGACGGCACCATTCACGGCGCCATTGACTGCGGCGCTGTCGCGGACGAACACGAGGTATTCATTGCGCAGCCGGGCAAATCCCTGCGCCGCGGTCTGCGGCATGAGAGAGAACTGCGCCTCGATCTCGCCGCGCATCTTCTCCAGCGCGGAAATGATCTGCGGGACCGTGATGAGGCCCTGTTCGCCCATGGCCTTTAGCTCGCCCGTCGTGCGGCCCATGCCCTTGGCGATCGCCTCCGCGAGCGCCGGGGCCTGCTCGAGGACGGAATTGAGCTCTTCGCCTCGCAGCACCCCAGCACCGAGCGCCTGGCCGAACTGCATGATGGCAGCCTCGGCACTCGCCGACGCCCCGCCGGCGGTCGCCATCGCCTGGGAGATGGTGCGCGTCAGACCGAGGACGCGCTCCTGCGAGAGGCCCAGCTCGCCCGCGTTGCGTGCGAAGCGGCCGTAGAGGTCGGCGACGTTTTCGAGCCCGGAGCCGCTCTCCTGGGCAATCGCGAAGATGCCCTTGAATGCGCTGCCGGCCCTGTCGGCGCTGCCCTCGAAGATCTTCAGCCGGCCGTCGATCTGCTTGACGGCATCGGACGCGCGCAGCACCTCGCGCACGCCGAAGGCGCCGGCGGTCACCGAGCCCAGCCGCGCGAAGCTCGTGGCCAGCGATTCGGCGGCGCTCTTGGTCTGGTCCACCTGCTGCTTGATCTCTCCCACGCCCTGGCCAAAGCGGCGCAGTTCGCGGACGGCCTCGGTGCCGTTGGCGGTGATGCGGAAATTGAGCGACTGGTCACCAACGGCCATGGCGTTTCGATGCGGCGGTCAGCCGGCGTCCTTTTCCAGTGAAGCGAGTATTTTTCGAAAGCCCTTCTCCGCCGCCTGTGCCGCCCGGGCGACGACCAGGTCGTCGCGCCGGCGGCGGGCCTCGAGGCGGTTGTGCGCCCGGGCGAAGGCGGTGACCTGGTCGAGCGTGTAGCCGCTTACGTCGGCGAAGCGGTGTCCGCATTCGACCAGGCGGGCAACGGCGAGGGCCCAACCGCCGCCATCGCGCGCGCCATGGCCGCGACCAGGGCGCGGCCGTTGCGGACGAAAAAACTTTCGTTCGCCTCGATCGCGGCCACCAGCAGCGCCGCGGCTTCGTCGAGCGACAGGCCCTTGAGCCAGTCGACCTCCTGCCGGGTGAGCACCGCAATGAGGCGGATCGCCAGCTCGGGCTGATCGACGACGAAGGCGACGGGGTCGAAACCGCCGCCCAGCACCGCGGCCGATTCGCGCAGCACGGCCAGCAGCGCCGGCAGCTCTCCCAGCGTGAGTGGGGCGACCTCCAGGTCGCGCCCGGCGACGCTGACCGGCACCGGGCCGGGGAACAGCGCTTGCAGATCGTCTGCGCTCATCGCCGGCCTCACGACTGGACCGCCATCCGGCCGAAGTAGCCGAAGTCGTCATCGGGCTGCTTGGTGGGGTCGGCCAGCAGCGAACCGGCCAGCGGCGCCTCGAGGCGCGACTGCCCGTCCTGGATCAGCGACATAGTCTCGGACGGCGGCGGCGACCAGCGGTAGAAGTCGGCCGATACGTGCTTGTACAGCGCGCCGGGCACCGTGTTGATGCCGACGAAGCGCACCCAGTACTCGTCGCCCGAGCCGGACATCATCTTGATGAACTCGACCGCACCCGGCGTGAAGCTCGCCTTGATGGCGCCGGTGAAAGGCCCGCCGGTGGTGATGTCGATGACCTCGATCTGCCCCGCCTTGGCGTCCAGCGTGTAGTTCACGCCAGCGGTCAGCGTCTTGGGCGTGCCGGAGGTCGAATCCTCCACGGTGACGGCCGACACGCCAAAGGCGTTGAGCAGCAGCACGTCGCCCACCACGGGGGGCGCAGCGGCAATCACGCGATCGACGACGGGGTCGGTGTCCTGGATGACGGCGGTGCCGCGCGTGGCGATCTTGTAGTTGTCGAGGTTGAACTGCAGGAAGGTGATCTGCAGGTTGGCCTCGGTCTCGCCAGGCAGTTTCAGCGAGTCGCCGCGCTGGCCCGTCCAGTTGTCTTTGAACTTGGTCTCGTTCGGCGTGAAGCCGAACTCCATCAGCGCGTCGCCGACCCAGGCGAGCGGGCCCGGCAGGCCGTTGGGAAGGCGCTTGCCAAGGAAGATCTTGCCTTGGCCGGAAAA
>JAFEEP010000059.1 GCA_018241045.1 Pseudomonadota bacterium
CGCCCGTCGCGCACCAGTACGTGGGGCCGCTCCAGCTCGTTGTTGACCCCGATCGCCTCGACCAGCGGATCGTCGAGCCGCCACACCCCGTCAGCGCCCCGCGTGGCGAGGCCGATCAACCCGTTGAACGCCGCGTCATCCCAGCCAGCGGTGCCGGTGAACAGCAAGTGCGCCTGCCCCGTCGCGGGATCGCGCAGCCAGGCGGGATCGCGAAAACCCTTGATCAGCCCCGGGGTGCCCTCGGCCTCGACCGCAACGAAATAGCGCGTGCCATCGGGACGGACCACCTCGCTGCACGATTGCCACTCACCCGGTCCCTGCGGTCCCAGTCGGCCCTCTGCGGCAAACAGGCGCTGCTCGAAGCTGTGCCCTTCGCCGCGGCGTCCGGCGGCGGTGAAGAACAGGGTGACGCTGACGCCGTCATCGTGGAGCAGGGCGCTGCCCGCCCATTCGCGCGAACCGGGGCTGAACCCGTCGGGCAGGCAATCGCCCAGATCACGCCAGCCGCCAGGCCCCAGCGCGGCGAGCCGGATCCGGGCGAAGCCGTGGCGCTGCACCGGATCGGGAAAGCACGGCGCGCTGAGGAAGAACCAGTATTGGTTCCCCTCGATCTCCACGGTCGAGCCATCGTCACGGGCCAGCGGCCAGCAATCCCACAGGTCGATCCCCGGCATGATCGGCACGGCGTCATGGGCGCCGATCAGCGCGATCTCCGCGCCGGACATCGCACCGGGTCGCCAGTGTGCGACACCAGTCGGTGCGGGTCTGT
Source organism: Pseudomonadota bacterium (assembly GCA_018241045.1). Lineage (GTDB taxonomy): Bacteria > Pseudomonadota > Alphaproteobacteria > Sphingomonadales > Sphingomonadaceae > Novosphingobium. Next base: position 770 of record JAFEEP010000059.1, read on the forward strand.
CGGATATGGTTTGCTGCGTGTTCATGCAGGTGCCCCGGCGGCCGGGCCGCCCATTCGAGTGTACAAGGAGAAGGAAGCGCGGCTCATCCCGCCCTCCCGTGAAAAATCGCCACGCTCTCCGCCTTGAGCGGGGGAAGCGGCAGTCCGGCGCTGGCCAGCCACGATCCGGTGAAGCGTTGCGGGGCCTGGCCCATCGCCTTGAACAGCGGCGCGCTGGCAGCGGTATGGCCCTGCGCGCCGCCCGCGATCCGCAACAAGGACAGCTCGACCGAGTGCCGATCGGCCAGGAACGGCAGACGCAGCGGCTGCGGGCGGCGATCAAGCGGCGGGGCGCTGCGGATCGCGAACAGCAGGAACTCGGCCGGATTGCCGACGGCCTGCCATTGCAGCGCATCCGCGCCTTCACCCAGCCAGGTCTGCTGGCCGTGCAGCAGGTGGCGCCATTGCTTGTGGAAGGCGATCCAGTCGGCCAGTTCGGCGCGGTCCGCTTCGCCAAGCTGGAGCGGGTCAAGTTCGACCCCGAAGTGGCCGGGCATGGCCACGGCAGCGCGGAAACCGAGCGACTGGCTGCGCCCGGTTGCGTGGGCGGGGCTCGCGCCGACATGGGCCCCCATCATCTCGGGCGGGAGAAAGGCGAGGAAGCCGCGCTGCATCGGCGCACGACTGACCGCGTCGATGTTGTCGCTGGTCCAGAAACGGTGAACGCGGCGCGCCATTCCCGCGTCGGAGCGCCCACCCCCACCCGCGCAGCTCTCGATCTCGACGAGCGGGTGCGCGCCGCGCAGCCGGTCGATCAGCGCATAGGTTCCCAGCACCTGCGCCGCGCCGCCGGCGGGAGAAAGGTCGCGGTTGTGATCCCATTTGAGATAGTTGATCGGAACCTCGCGCAGCAGGTTGTCGAGCGCCCCGAACAGGTATTCCCGGACTTCGCTTCGCCCCATGTCGAGGACAAGCTGGTTGCGCGCCGTTGGCCGGTCGCGTCCGGGGAGCGCCAAAGCCCAGTCGGGATGGGCGCGGTAGAGATCGCTGTCAGGGTTGACCATCTCGGGCTCGACCCACAGCCCGAACTCCATGCCCAGCGCACGAACCTTGTCGACGAGTGGTTTCAGTCCTGTGGGGTACTTGTCCGGATCGCAGATCCAGTCGCCCAGCCCGGCGGTGTCATCGTGCCGCCCCTTGAACCAGCCATCGTCGAGAACGAAGCGTTCGATCCCGATCGCGGCAGCGGCTTCGGCCAGCGCGCCGATCCGTGCCTCATCATGATCGAAGTAGCAGGCTTCCCAACTGTTGAGGTGGATCGGGCGCGGGCGCATCGCCCCGCCCAGCCAGGGGATCGCCGCGCGCACCGCTGCGTGGTGCTGCGCCGCCGCTCCGTTGCGACCAAGACCCGACAGCGCAAGGATCGCCTGCGGGGCATCATGGCTTTCGCCCGGCGCGAGCACGACTTCGCCGGGCTGGAGCGCGGCGCCCGCGCCAAGCAGCCAGTATCCCTCGTCGTCGCGCTCTATCGCGATGCGACTGTCGCCAGACCAGGCCAGTTGCAGCGCTCGGACCAGCCCGACGTCGCGCGTCGCGCCGTGGTCCTCGACGATCACGCCGGGAGGCCCGCAGTGGCCGGAAATCCCGCGTCGTCCCTCGCGCAGCCAGATCTGCTCGGGCATCGGTTCCGCACGTTCGACCATCTCGGCATTGTGCCGCCCGCGCCATGACACGATGCGCTCCGCTTCGTGCGGCAGGGGAATCAGGGCACTGGCCAGCCAGTCGACGACGAGCGGCAGATCGCCGGTGTTGGTCAGTCGCGCGTCGAACAGGAAAGCCCCGCCGGGCGCGAGGGCGATCCGCTGGTCGAATGTCAATGCAGCCTCGCGGTCGGTCAGCCGGACGGTGATAGCGCCGTCACCCCGCTCAACCGAAACGTCGTCAAAAGCCGGCACCACTGCACGACCCTGACGCCGCGCAGACAATACCGCCGGACCGAACCAGCCCAGCCCGGCGGGCGGTGCGGTCGACAGCGGCACATCGCGATCGAGCGAGAACGAGGCAGGCGCGCGCCCGTCGCCCAACGGTGGAAGCGCGCCCGGATCGACCCGCGCGCCGAAGTGCCGCCACAGTGGCGGCCCATCATCGCGC
>JAFEEP010000005.1 GCA_018241045.1 Pseudomonadota bacterium
GGATATCGACGACACGCCCGGCAGGTTGATGAAATCGTCGCCCAGGATCCCCTTGAGCAGGGCGCCGAACACGGTGTCGGTGTACATCCGTTCGCCGATGATCTTCTTCTGCTCGGGATCGAATTCCATCACCACCAGATAGAGCCCGGTCACTCGCTTGCCCTCGTCGTCGTCGAACGAGACGTGGGCTTCGCGGATCAGAGTATTCTTCGCCTCGGCGATGACCCGGGCGACGGCCTGGATGTTGCGATCCTTGCCACCTTCCTTGATCAGGCGGTCGTAGGTCCGTTCGATCGCGTCCCAACCGTCGACCGCAACGCCCAGCGTGGCGATTTCGTAGTGCGGATTGGCAACCAGCGTCGCCATGGTCCGATCGACGCTGTATTCCAGTTCGGCGATTTCGTGTTCGAGCAGGATGGCTTCCATCTCGGCTCTGGTCAGGTCGGTCATATCCTCTGCTCCTTCAATGGTTTATATTCTGGACGTTTCAGATGCGCACGATGGTTCGGCCCTTGACCGCGCCGGACAGGATGCTGACCGCCGCCGTCTGGATGCCATCGAGGCCGATCTCGTGCGAGATGCTTTGCGTGAGGTTCGACGGCTTGAGATCGGTGCCCAGCCGCAGCCACAGCTTGCCGCGCACCTCGGCCGGGCAGTTGACCGAATCGATCCCCAGCAGATTGACCCCGCGCAGGATGAACGGCAGCACCGTGGCGTTGAGCACCATCCCGCCGGTCAGTCCGCAGCTTGATACCGAACCGCCATAGCGGGTGGTGCGCAGCATATAGGCCAGGGTATCTCCGCCTACCGGATCGACCCCGCCGACCCAGCGTTCATCCTCAAGGAAGGCTTCCTGCTTGCCGGACACTTCCTCACGCCCGAGGATTTCCGTGGCGCCGAGAGCACGGAGGTAGTCGTGCTCGGCCGCCTTGCCGGTGCTGGCCGACACCTCGTAGCCAAGCCCGGCGAGCATATTGACTGCAACGCTGCCGACCCCGCCGCTCGCCCCGGTGACCAATACCCGGCCCTGGCCCGGCTTCAACCCATTCTGCTCGAGGCGCTGGATTGCAAGACCGGCGGTGAAGCCTGCGGTGCCAAGCGCCATCGCTTCCTTCAACGTAAGACCGGGCGGAAGCGGTTCGATCCAGTCGCCCGGCAGGCGCGCATATTCTGCAAAGCCGCCGAAGTGTGAGATCCCAAGGCCCCGGCCGATCGCGATCACCTCTTGCCCGACCACGAAGCGCGGATCGCTCGATTGGGAAACCACTCCGGCCAGGTCGATCCCTGGCACCATCGGATAGCCGGTTACCACCGGGCTACCCGGAACGCTGGCGAGGCCATCCTTGTAGTTGATGCTCGAGTAGCGAACGCGAACCGTGACTTCGCCTGCGGGCAGGTCGTCCAGCGTCAACTGCTTCACCCCGGCGCTGAACCCGGCGTCATCCTTGTTGACGACAAAGGCGCTGAAAGACTCGCTCAAGTTCCCCTCCTGGGTGTTGTAAGTCCCGAAAATCTGCGGCCTCGGCGGGCTTTCACAGATTAGACAGAACGATCTAGCGAATGACTTACGCGCATAGCGCCGGGTGCGTCAACCGATTCCTGACTGTTGCGCGCAAAAAGACCTCCCGCCGCGAATTCGCGCAGCGGGGCAGGTCTGATCAGGGGATTTGAGGCAGGGGCGATCCGACGAGGCCAGTTGGCCGTCGGCGCGGGTCAGCTCTGGAGGAACAGCCTCAGTTCGTCGCGAGCCCGTCGGCAACGGCCTTGGCCGCCGTCTTGCCCGCCACGTGCATCGGCACGGGCGATTTGGTGGTGCGAGCGAGCAGGGCGGCACCTTCGAGAAGGCAAAACACGTTGACCGCCACTTCGCGCGCGCGATCGGGCTTCATTCCGGCGGCGAGGAAGCGCTGTTCGAACACGGTCAACCACGATTCGAAGGCCGCTGCTGCTGCCTGGCGCATCGGCTCGTCGGTGTTGGCCACTTCAAGCGCGATCGTTGCCAGCGGGCAGGAATCGGCAAAGTCGGTCGCTTCGAGCATATCGGCCGCCTCGACGAAGGCGGCTTCGGTGGCGGCAATGACGTCGAGATCGGTTGGATAGCGCGTCTCGAACAGGCCGCGATAGACCTCTCCGCCGTGGGCTACGGCAGCGACGCCCAACTCGCGCTTGCCGCCGGGGAACCAGTGGTAAAGCGAACCGTAAGGGGTCTTCGCATCGGCCAGAATCGCCTTGACGCCAGTCGCGGCATAGCCGTTGCGGCTAAACAGTCCCAGCGCCGAAACGATCAGGCGGGTGCGGGTTGCGGACTGCTTTTCAGCAGGAGGTTCTTGCTCGGACATGGCTGCGGCCTATCATAATAGATCGCTCTAGGCCAGACCGAATTGCGCCCTTGTTCGCCGCCCCATCGCCTTATGCCGTGACCGGATTGAACCCGTCGACCAGCGCCTGGGCGCTGACATCGGGACCGTGCCGTCCATCGAACGTGACATAAGCCTGCTTGATCTCGGCATGGACCGCATCGACCAGCGGCTCCCATTCCTTGTGGGTGATGATCAGGAACTGGTTCTCCTGCATCGCTTCGACCACCTGTTCGCCGACCCGGTCGGGGTCCGCACCCTGCGACAGCAGCGCCGAATTGCCTTCGACCGCGGCTGCGTTGACCTCCGTCCCGCGCAGTGCTGCCTCGCCTTCACCTGAGGTGACGGCGATGCGGGTAGAGACCGTGCCGGGGCACAGCAGCGAAACGCCAATGTCGCTGCCCTGAACCTCGTTGCGCAGCACCATGGTCAGCCCGACGCTGGCGAATTTGGCCGATGAATAGGCGCCGACCCGGGCCATCGGCACGATTCCCGCCATCGATCCGGTGTTGAGGATGTGTGCGCGTCCGCCACGCTGCTTGAAGCGAGGCAGGAAGGTGGAAATGCCGATGAACTGGCTCTCGACGTTGACCCGGTAAACCCAGCGCCACACGTCAAGCGTGGTCTGGTCCAGATCGCCGCCGCCGTTGATCCCGGCGTTGTTGCACAGAATCGAGACCGGGCCCAGCGCGCGCTCGGCCTGGTCGGCCGCCGCCTGCCATTGATCGGGATCGCCGACGTCCAATGTTACGGCGATCACCTCGCCACCGGCATCGGCAAGCTCCCTCGCAGCCGCCGCGACTCGCTGCGAATCGATATCGGCGAGCGCGACTTTCGCGCCGGCCTTGACGAGGGCGCGGGCGATTCCCAGGCCAATGCCCGATGCCGCTCCCGTAACGAATGCTGTTTGCCCAGCTGGCCAGTTCATGTTCATTCCCGCCATCTAGCAGAACGATCTAATAATATCAATGGGAACGTGTGCCGTAGCGCCGCCGCAATCATTTTTGATCGTTCGATCCAATTAGATATTGCGATCTATTTAATTTGCGCATAGACACTGGATCGGGCCAGCAAGCCTAGGGAGAGTCGCCGTGAACAGCGTGATTGCCGCCGAACGAGCCGTGCAGGATTTGCCTTTCATGGGGCGCGCCATCGACGTCGACACGCATGAGATGATTCCCTTCCATATGTGGGGTACGTTCTTTGGTGAGGATATCGCTGCCAAGCTCGCCGCTTGCGAAAGCAGTCCGCTGCTGACTGGCCTTGGCGAGAATTCGAATGTCCGCCCCGACATTGCCGCCGACAACGCCGTGATCACTTACGAGACGACGCAGATACTCAAGGGCTGCGGTGCGCCCGGCGCGATCGATCTGGCGCGCCGCGCCGAGGTGATGGATATGCAGGGCGTTGACCGCGCGCTGGTCTTTCCGGGGTTCGGCCTGGTCGGCTATGTCATGGCTAACACCCCCGAATTTGCTCGCACGGTGATCGGGCTGCCTTACAGCGTCGAGGAATCACGTGATCTGGGTCATGCGATCATCCGCGCATCGAACGAATGGGCGGTGCGCTCAAACGCCGGGGATTCGGCTCGGCGGCTCAGCACGGTCGGCCTCATCACCACCGAGAGCGTCACGGGAATGATCGAGCAGGCGCGCGCCCTGATCGCGCGCGGGATCAGGGCGCTGTGGATCCCTTCGGGTACGCCGCCCGCCGATACCTCGCCCGCCGATCCGGCCTTCGATCCGTTCTGGCAGATGCTTGCCGACAACGACGTTGCCTCGCTGCTGCACATCGGCACGGACAGCACCTTCTCGAACCCGATGTGGTCGAACAATGTCGCGGCCTTCGTGCCCTTCGGCAGTTCAGCGGAGTTCATCCTCAGCCCCTACGCCGGGGCGACGATGCACAGTGCAGCGGAATATTTCATTACCACTATGGTCCTGGGAGGGGTGTTCGAACGTTTCCCCACGCTGCGCTTCGGTGCACTTGAACTGGGCGCGCAGTGGCTTGGCCCACTGGCTGATCGGCTCGACATCTGGGCCGGGGTGTTTCCCAAGGCGCTGACCGGCGTGCTGTCAATGAAGCCGTCCGAATATGTGGCGCGCAACGTCCGCGTCGCGCCGTTTCATTTCGAGCCGATCGACCTGTTCTTCGAACGCCACCCCGACCTTGCCAGCTGCTTCTGTTTTTCCAGCGACTATCCTCATGTCGAGGGCGGGAAGGAGGCCAAGCGCCGCTTTGCCGAACGGCTTGAGCGGCTTGGCCCCGAGGTGATGGAAAAGTTTTTCGTATCGAACGGCGCCTGGCTGCTGCCCGAACGCGCCTGATCGCAAGGCCGGCCGAAGCGTCTGGCGGGCTGCAAACAGTGAACGGAGGTTTGTGATGGGTATTCAACGTGTCGGGCACGCGGTGCTCAAGGTCCGCGACATGGAGGCGTCCAAGAAGTTCTATGTCGGCGTGCTGGGCATGAAGATTTCCTCGGAATCCTCGCACGCCACCTTCTTCCGCTTTGGCGACTATCACCACGACATCGGCGTGTTCAAGGTCAGCGAAAATGCGCAGGCGGCCCAGGCCGATCAGGTCGGGCTGCTGCACGTCGCGCTCGTGGTCGACAGCCAGAAATCGCTGGTCGACTTGTACCACGATCTGGAGAGCAAGGGGGTCAAGGTCGAATCGATGCTCGATCACGGGATGACCCGCAGCCTCTACATCTATGACCCCGATGGCAACGCGATCGAGATCTATTGCGAGGTGCCCGAATACGACTGGCGTGCCAACAGCGACTTTCTCCATCTCAAACCGCTCGACATCGCCACGCTTGAAGCAGACCCTGCCAGCCAGGCTTAGTGAGCGCCACGCTGCGCACCATTCGATAGAGCGGCCGGATGCCGCCAGACATATTGGAGGAAGCCATGAACATTCTCGCCCATGACGTCGACGCGCATGAAATGATCCCCGGCCACCTGCTCGAGGACGCCTTTGGCGAACCCGGGCGGATGCTGGGCGAACTGTTCGCCGTGGCCGACAAGCTCCATCCCGATCCCAGCGCCACCAATATGCACCAGCCCGAGGTGCAGGACGAGATGGCGATCGATCCTGACAGCATCTGGAAGGTCAAGGGCCCGCCCGCGCCCAGCGCGATCGACCTCGGCCGCCGGATCGAGGTGATGGACGCGATGGGGATCGACCGGCAACTGGTCTTCCCCACCGCCGCAATCGGCGCGATGGTTATCGGGGGCATGAACGATTTTGCCTTCGCCCAGCGCTTCGGCGGCGATGCCTCGATGTTCGGTGATCTGTCGCGGGCCGAGTTCGCCGATCGCTTCGTCGATGCCTACAACCAGTGGGCGGCGAAGAACACCGCGATCGACAACCGCATTCGCGTGGTTGGCATCCTGCGCACTTCGCAGGACGCGAACGAGATGATCGCCAAGGCCAAGGCCATGGTCGAAAGCGGCATCCGCGCGGTCTATCTTCAGGCCGACGTGCCGCCGGGCGGGGTTTCGCCGGCGCATTCCTCGCTCGATCCGCTGTGGGCGCTGTTCGAGGCGAACAACATTGCCGTCACCCTGCACATCGGGACCGAATTCTTCTTCCTCGATCCGCGCTGGTGCCTGGCCGAGACGTTCAACGACCTGTTCCAGTCGCCGGAGATCCCCAACACCAACATCCAGATGTTCTCCACCGTCCACATGGCGGTCGAGAACTATCTCTCGGCGTTGGTGCTCGGCGGGGTGTTCGAACGCTTCCCCAAGCTTCGCGTGGGCCTGCTTGAGGTCGGTGCTTACTGGGTCGGTCCGGCGGCGCGGCGGATGGATATGTATGTCAAGGTCTTCCCTGGCGCCGCGGCGGCCAAGTTCCCGATGAAGCCATCGGAATACGTGGCCCGCAACGTCCGCGTCTCGCCTTTCAATTTCGAGCCGGTCGATCGCTATTTCCAGGACGATCCGAACCTGTCCGACGTGTTCTGCTTCTCGACCGACTACCCTCATGTCGAGGGTACGAAGGACGCGATGAAGAACATGATGGCCAAGGTCGAGCCGCTGGGCGAGGAGATCGCACTCAAGTTCTTCCGCACCAACGCCGAGCTGCTGCTGCCCTGAGCGGCACCCATTGCCGCACCTGCCAAGGATTGA
>JAFEEP010000600.1 GCA_018241045.1 Pseudomonadota bacterium
ATCGAACTGTCGTCCTGCGCGGAGGGGACGAACGGCTTGAACCGGCTCGGCGCCGGTTCAGCGGCATCAGCGGTGACGGCAGCTACCGGGACCGGGGCAGCCTTCGCAGACACGACGACCGGCTGGACGACGGGCACTGCAGGAGCAGCAGGCGCTCCACCCAGTCCGCGCAGCACCTCGAGCTGGCGGTCGATCACGCCTTGCATCGCGCTCAATTGCACCTGGAATGCAGCCGCCAGGCCGTCCGCTGCCACGGGGGGCGTTGCCTGCGTCACGAATGGCGCGGGCTGGGCAGCGGACGGCGCGGCGATCGGCGGTTCGGGGAACGAAACCGCCGGCGCCGTTTCGGGTGGCAGCACCTGGTCCAGATGGGCTGTCAGCGCCGAAACGGTCGAAAGATCGGCCATCAACTGGCGAAAGGTTACCTTGACGCCATAGTCGCGCTGCACTCGCGTCGCGACCTGGCCCAGGCTGAGCGAATCGAAGCCCAGTTCGATGAACGGCGCGTCCCAATCGGCCGGGGTGATCTCGTTGCCGGACAGATCTTCGAGAATGGCCGCGATCTCCGCGCTCAGGCGGGGACCACGCGGTTCGCTCGCAGCGGCAGGGGCAGGTGACGTCATGACAGGATTGACACTCTCTTGGACGAAAACCGGCGCTGCGATCGCCGGAACGGGTTGAAGGATGGCCGGATCGGCCGGGCCTGAGCGGGCCGGCGGTTCGATCCAGAAGGTCTTGCGCTGAAACTGGTAGGCCGGCAGCGGCACCTTGCGCGCGTCCGGGCCATAGAGGTCAGACCAGTCGGGCTCGGCGCCCAGGGTCCACAGCCGCGCCGCGGTTTCGTAGAATTGCTCGCGGTCGCGCCCGGCCTCGGCGAAGTCGGGCATCGAGGACAGGGCGACGAGAAAGTCATCGCGGGCAAGGCCCTGATTGGCGAAGGTCGACAGCGCCCGGCCCGGCCCAACCTCGATCAGGATCGGCGGTTCGCCGCGCACCACCGCCGTCAGCGCTGCGGCGAAGCGCACCGGCTCGCGGCAATGGCGTGCCCAGTAGGCGCCGTCGCCATCGGCTTCACCGCGCGCCCAGGTTCCGGTGACCCCGGAGACATAGGGGATCCTGGGTGCGGCGAACGCCATGCCGGTCGCCAGGTCGGCAAGCTGGTCAACCACCGGGTCCATCATCGCGGAATGGAAGGCGTGCGAGGTGTGGAGCCGACGACATTCGATCTCCGCCGCAGCCAACCGCGCCTCAAGCCCCTCGATTGCACCGAACGGGCCTGCCGCCACGCACAGCGCGGGGGCGTTGACCGCCGCGAGGTCGAGGTCGGGTCCAAGCAGGGGGGCGAGATCGGCTTCCGGCGCGCGCACCGCCAGCATCGCGCCGGCCGGGGCCGACTGCATCAACTCCGCCCGCCGCGCGACAAGGTCCAAGGCATCGTCGAAAGTCAACACGCCCGAAACGCAGGCCGCAACCAGTTCGCCGACGCTGTGGCCGATCATCGCGCTGGGCACGATCCCCCTGGAGATCCACAATTGCGCCAGCGCGTGCTGGGTGACGAACAGCGTCGGCTGGGCGTTGACCGTGGCGCGGATCGGGTGCGGCGTATCCTCGCCCGCGTCAGGCAAGTCATAGAGCAGGTGGCGCAGATCATGGCCGAGGCGCGTGCCAAGACGATCGGCTCCGGCGTCGATCCAGTGGCGATAGACCGGCTCGTCGCGATAAAGGCTGGCGCCCATGCCGGGGTACTGCGAGCCCTGCCCCGGGAACATGAACACGACCGGACGTCCGGCGCGCGCTGTCCCGCGAATACCGCGCTTGGGCAATTGGCGCAGCCGTTCCACCGCCTGTTCCGGGTTCGACGCTACCACGGCCGCGCGTTCGGTCCGGGTCGAGCGCCCTTCAGCCAGCGAAAGCGCGACATCGGCCAGTTCAAGGTCAGGATGCCGGTCGAGATGATCGGCCAGCGCACCCGCCAGCGCGCCCAGCGCCTCGGGCGTCTTGGCGGACAGCGGCAGGATCTGCAGCGATTGCTCAGACTGCTGGCGCGGCGGCTCGGGCGCTTCTTCCAGCACGATGTGGACGTTGGTGCCACCGACGCCAAAGGCGCTGACCCCGGCGCGGCGCGGCGCATCTCCGCGCGGCCAGGCGGCGAGCGCCTGTTCGACCCGGAACGCGCTGCCCTCCATCGCGATATGCGGATTGGGCCGGGTGAAGTTGGCGAGCGGGGGGATCACCTCTTCATGCAGGCACAGCGCCGCCTTGATCAGTCCGGTCACTCCAGCGGCGACATCGAGGTGGCCGATGTTGGCCTTGGCCGAACCAAGCGCGCAGGTCGCTGGCGGACAATCCGCACCAAAGGCCTGGACCAGCCCCGAAAACTCGATCGGATCGCCCAGCGGGGTCGCCGTGCCGTGCAATTCGACATAGCCAACGCTGGCGGGATCAACTCCGGCATTGATCTGGGCCGCGCGGATCGCATCGGCCTGGCCCCTGGCGCTGGGGGCGGTGAGGCTGCCCTTGCCGCTGCCGTCGTTGTTGATCCCGAAGCCGCGGATCGTCGCATAGATGTGATCGCCATCGGCCAGCGCATCTTCCAGCCGTTTCAGCACTACGACCCCCGCGCCCGAACCGAACACCGTCCCTGACGCCTCGGCATCGAGCGGGCGGCAGGTGCCATCGCGCGAACCCATGCCCCCATCGAGGTAGAGATAGCCGCGCTCCTGCGGGAAGGTGATCGACACGCCGCCGGCCAGCGCCGCATCGCAATGCCCCAGTTGCAGGCTCTGGCAGGCCTGGACTACGGCCACGGCGGAGGTCGAACAGGCGCTGAGAACGGTGATCGCCGGGCCGTTCAGCCCCAGCTTGTAAGCAACGCGAGTCGCCAGCGCGTCAGGCAGCGATCCCACCAGCCGGTCCATACCGTCCAACTGGTAGGTGCTGGCGAAGTCCATCGCCGCTTCCGTGCCGCCAAGGATGTGTCCGATCAGGTAAGTTGGCATACTCGACCCGGCAAAGACGCCCACCTGCCCCGCGTAACGCTGCGGATCGAGCCCGGCGCGCTCCAGCGCTTCAAGCGCGATCTCGAGGAACAGACGGTGCTGCGGATCGGTGAGCTGCGCTTCCCTGGGGCGCATGGCGAACAGGTCGGCGTCGAAATCGCCGGGATTGGCCAGCACCCCGCGTGCCCGCACGAAGGCGGGATCGGCGCGGGTGGCGGGATCGAACGAATCCTTGAGCTCGGCCTCGGCAAATTGGGTGATGCTGACCGTGCCGGCCTTCTGGTTGGCCCAGAATTCCTCGACCGAGGCGGCGCCGGGGAAGCGGCCGGTCATTCCGACGATGGCGATCGCCGCGGTATGCGCAGCGGCAGCCTTGTGTGCCGGAGCCCCTGCCCGCTCCGCACGACCTTCCAGCCAGGCGGCGAGGCCGCTGACGGTGGGGTGAGCGAACAGTTCGGTCACCGGGATCGAGGCCCCGATCTGATCCTGCAGCGCGGCGTGAACCCGCATCAGTTGCAGCGAGCGGCCGCCAAGTTCGAAGAAGGTCTGACCGGGCGCGACATGATCGAGCCCCAGCACCTCGCACCACAGCGCGGCGATCCGCGCTTCAAGACCTTCGGTCGCAGGCTGCGCCTGCCCGCCCTGCCCCAGCGCCGTCAGTGCGGCGCGATCGAGCTTGCCGTTAGGGGTGATCGGAAGGCTGGCGAGAGCGACGATCCGCGCTGGCCACAAATGTTCCGCCAGCCGTTCGCGGATGATACCTCCGGCCTCGGCCGCCACAGCGTCGCGGGCGGCAGCGTCTGGCCGGTCAACCGCGACGAAGCCGACAAGGCGCTTCACCCCCGACGCCGATGTCTCGACCAACACAGCGGCATCGCTCACCCCTTGGCAAGCGCGCAGCGCCTGCTCGATCTCGCCCGGCTCGATCCGCTTGCCGTCGATCTTGACCTGGCGATCGATCCGCCCGCGAAACTCGATCTGACCGTCGGGCAGTTCACGAACGAGGTCACCGGTCAGGTAGACCCGCGCGTCGATCGGCGCGGGGGCATGGACGAAGCGTTCGGCGGTCAGTTCCTCGGCGCCGAGATAGCCGATCGCCAGTCCCTCGCCGCCCGCGACGAGCTGGCCGGGCTCGCCCGTGGTTACAGGTTGCAGGTGGTCATCGACGATCCACACGCTGGTGCCGTTGATCGGTCGCCCGATCGGCGCGGAGGTGCAGAGCCACGGCTCGGCGCTTAGCGTTGCGCAGCAGGTGAAGGTGGTGTTCTCGGTCGGACCATAGCCGTTGATCAACCGGCAGTCCGGCGCAGCCGCGAGGAAGCGGCGCACGTGATCGGGCGAAAGCACGTCGCCACCGGCAAGCAATTGGCGCAGCCCGCGCAGCGCCTCGATCCTGGTATCGACCATCAGGTGAAACAACCCGGCAGTGAGCCAGGCCGTCGTCACGCCCTGCCCAGTGATCGCCGCGGCGATGTCATCGACCGAGGGGTGATCACTGGCCACGATCGCCAGCGTGCCGCCATTGAGCAGTGCCCCCCAGATCTCGAAGGTGCTGGCGTCAAAGGCCAGTGGGGCAAGGTGGAGTACCACCTCACCCGGTCCAAGCACACAATAGTCCTGCCCCACAACCAGGCGGTGAACCGCGCGGTGCGGCACAACCACGCCCTTGGGCCGCCCGGTCGAGCCGGAGGTGAACATCACATAGAGCGGGTCGCCGGGCTGCGGCAGCGGCGGCTGCCATGCCGAATCATCACCGCGCAGCGCCTCTTCAAGCGACTGGGTCGGAACATCGCCACCAAGACGCGAGCGCATCCCCGCCGATGCCAGCACAACCACCGGCCTGGCATCGTCGAGCATCGCACCAAGCTGGGCGTCGGGATAGGACGGATCGAGCGGCAGGTAGGCCGCGCCGCTCATCGCAATGGCGACGATCGCGACCAGCGCGTCGATTGAGCGTGTCGCCGCAAGCGCCACGATCGCCCCGTGCCCGGCACCCGCCAAAACGAGCCGCTCGGCAAGGCTGCGCGCCTTCCGGTCAAGCTCCGCAAAGGTGACTTGGGCAACGCCGTCCTCAATCGCGGCGACGGCGTCGGGCCGGGCGCGCACCATGGCCGCAAAGGCCGAAATCACGTCACGGCGATCCAGCCGCGCCAGAGGCGCGTCGGCCCCCGCCGGGACGGGTTTGCTCGGTTCGGTCAATTCCTTTTCCCCATGTTGCGAAAGGAAGTCTATGCGTCGGAGAAACTGCGGGAAACTACCATTCGGGAGAGGACTGGCGCGGAAGGCCGGGCAAGGCCTGCCAAAAGGGGGTAGCGCGGCTAGTCCGATGCGCGATTGTGCGAGCCGCCGAATTTGCGATGATCTCCACTCAATGATGTCGCCAAAACAGCACTTTGCGGACCGGGAACGGCTGCCGGGGGACCGGCGGGGAACGTGGCTGTCGGCTCACCTCGAAACGGTCGCGCCGGGGCGCGTTGGCGCGGATCATGCCGTGGCATGGGCTGTCGACACCGGTCAGGATCGAAAGATCGAGGTTGAATGGGTTGCCGGGCTGGATGCGGCCCGGCTGAGCGGCGGGAAGCGCAGCACCGTGCAGATCTGGCTGGGCCGCCCGCGTAGCCCAGGCCGGTTCCACGACTGGCCTGCCTTCCTGCCGCTCCTTTCCGGCGAAGAGCGAGAACGTTTGCTGCAGTTCCGCTTCGCGGTCGACCGCTGGGGTTTCGGCGCGGCCCATGCCTCGCTGCGCCACCTGCTCGCCACGCGGCTCGGCTGCGCACCAACCGACCTGCGCCTTGTCATCGGCGAGGCGGGCAAACCAATGCTCTGTCCCGAAACACATGGAGCAACGGCAGCGAGCCAACTTCACTTCAATCTCAGCCACACCCGCGGTCTGGTCGCCGTGGCCCTGGCTGACTGCCCGGTCGGCATCGACGTCGAGCCGGTGCGTGCCCTTGCAGATCTTGCCGCGCTGGCCCGCACCCACATGGGCGCGGAGGCGCAGGCCGCGCTGGCCGCCTGCAGCGACGAGGCAGCGCGAACCGCGCTGTTCTTCCACCATTGGACGTTGGGCGAAGCCTTTATAAAGGCGACCGGACAGGGACTGGGGCAGGGTCTGGCGACCTTCGCCTTTACCTCCCACGGCCAGCCATGCCTGACCCGGATTACCCCCGGCTGGGGGCCGACCGATCGCTGGCAGTTCGGCCGGATCGCAGGCCGTGCCGGACCGGCCAGCTGAACCGGGGACAAGGCGATGGTCGGCACCACGCTGAGCGACAAGGTGGCGAAGGGGGCGCTGCTCCTCTCGGCGATGCGGTTCGCCGCGCGCGCACTCGACCTGGTCACGCTCGCCGTTCTCACCCGCATCCTCTTTCCCGCCGATTTCGGGATCGTCGCGCTGGCGCTGTCGGTTATGCAGGTGACCGAGGCCGCGCTTGAGATTTCGGTCGGGCTCGCGCTCATGCAGTTCCGGGCGGTCGCACGCACGCACCTCGACACGGCTTTCACGCTTGCCTTGATTCGGGGCGTGCTGGTGACAGTGGTGCTGGCGATCGCCGCCTTTCCAATTGCCACCTTCTATGGTGACCACCGGCTGGTCGCCCTGATTGCGGCCATGGGGATCGCCCCGGCGCTGCGCGGTCTGCGCAGCCCCAAGGTCATCCTGCTGGCGCGGGGGCTGCGCTTCGGCCAGGACGGCGCAAGCGAGTTCATCGGCAAGCTTGCCGCCCTCGTGGTGTCCATCGGGCTGGCGGTAACGACCGGCAGCTACTGGGCGATCGCCGCCGGAACGATCGCCAACCCGCTGGCAAACGCCATCGCGACCTATGTCCTCGTTCCCTATCGGCCGCGGCTGACCTTGCGCAGTTGGCGCCTGTTCCATCGCTTCATGGGCTGGGCCTTCGCTGGCCAGACCGTCAACGCGCTGAACTGGCAGACCGACCGCTTTGTCCTTGGCAAATTTGCCAGCGCAGCGATGCTCGGTCTGTTTTCGACCGCGCGCGAATTCGCCGCGATCGCATACAAGGTCCTGTTCGACACCATGCAGCGGCCGATTTATTCCGCCCTCGCCCTGGCCAGCACCAATCAGGAAAGACTGCGCGGGGCCTATGCCAAGGTGCTGGCAGCCGTGCTGTCGATCGGCCTGCCGATCGCCTGCGGCCAGGCACTCGTCGCCCCCGAGCTGGTGCGGCTGCTGCTGGGCGAACGCTGGCTGGGCGGAATCCCGGTGTTCCAGGTCGTCTCGCTGACCCTGATTCCGGGCTTCTACTCCAGCCTGACCTCAAACCTGTTCCTTGCCGTGGGCAAGCCCGAACTCGTGTTCCGCCGCAACCTGCAGGATTTCTGCGTTCGTGTGCCCGTGGCGATCTGGCTGATCTGGCGCTTCGGCCTCTACGGCGCGCTGGGGGCGCTGGTGATCGCCGACGTGGTGCTGGCGCTGATCTGCATGAAGTCGGCGGTCGGCGTGGTCGGCCTGTCGATGTTCGACCAGGTGCGGATCGCCTGGCGCGGGTGGATCAGCACCGCGGTCATGGTGCTTGCCGTCTGGTTGCTCCGGCTGGTGGTTCCGCCCGCCACGACCTTTGCCGGGGCACTGGAAGCCCTGGCGATCATCGTGCCCGTTGCGGCGGCGGTCTATGCCGGGGCGCACCTGCTTGCCTGGCGGCTGAGCGGACGGCCCATCGGCATAGAGGACACCGCGCTGCGATTGCTTGGGCAATGGGTGGGATGGAACCGGGCATCACGCCCCGCCGGGTTGGCGCGATGAGCGAACCGACCAACGCCTTTGAAGTCGTGGCTCTGGCGCTGTGTCCGCAGCGCGACCTTGTCCGGTTCTGCGATCACTACCTGAGGCAGGGTGCGCGGCGAGTGCAGGTATTCTACGATGCGGTGCCCGACTTCGCGCTGTCCGATCCGCGCGTGCAGTTGGTCGCCTGCGACCCGACCTTCTGGCGTGGGCTTGGCCTGCTGCGTCCGCCCAGCGTCGAGGGTCGCCAGCGCGCGGTCTATCGCCATGCCTATGTCCAGTGTGAAACTGAATGGCTACTGGTGGTGGACGTTGACGAGTTCGTTTTCGGCCCTCAGCCACTTGATGCCCTGCTGGCGGGGATCGGTCCCGGCCCCGATTGCGTCCGCTTCACCAGCGCCGAGGCGGTCTTCGCGCCGATCGACAACATCGAGGACGAGTTCTCCGCCAGCGCCTTTCGCTTGCCCACGACCAGGCTGGCCTCGCCCCTGCTCGCAAGGCTGCTTTATGGTGCGCACTCGGGGTTGTACGTGCGCGGGTTGCTCGGTCACGCGCGGGGCAAGCAGGCGGTGCGATCGGGGTTGGCCGACGTGCAGATCGACATTCACGACGCGACGGTTCCGGGCCGCGATCTCGATCGGCTCGACGCGACCGTCGCCCACGGGTTCATGCTGGCGCACTACGACGCGATCAATTTCGCGCGCTGGTCGGAAAAGTGCGCAGATCGCCTGCGTCGCGGCGACGCACGGGAAATGGGGCGCAAGCGAGAGCGCCAGCTGGCGCTCTATGCCGCCTGCACTTCGAAAGCCGACCAGGTTCGCCTGTTCCGTCGGCTCTACGCGCTCGATCGTTGGCAGATGCGCGTACTGGCCCTGGCGGGCCTGCTCCATGAGCCGCAGGAGGGGCTGTTCGGCCCGTCTGCCGATCCCGCGGTTGCCGATCCGATGGTTCAGGTGCGTACGCGCTGCGCGTAGTAACCACGGCTGGTCGTCCGCCCGATTGACGCCAGTTCATGGCTGTGCGGCCAGATTTCCCACTGATCCACGATCGCATAGCCCAGCGCTGCCAGCTCGGCCTCGAACTCCGCCCGGTTCAGGACGGTGTAAGGAACCTCCGAACCCGGAAAGCGCTCGAGCATGACCACGCTCTCGCCCTCGCGGGTCGCCACCTTGTTAAGCACGAGGTGAGTCGGCGGCGCGGGCATGGCCTTGATGAAGCGGCTGAAGGGCATATCAAGGTATTGGAGCAGCCCCGAACCGAGCAGGACCCCGGTTTCGGGCAGGTCAGCGACCCGATCGTGAAACCTGAGCGCGGTCAGCCCCTCGATCCGCGCGCGTTCGCGCCCGGCGCGGACAACGGCAGGAACGTCATAGACGATCCATTCGAAATCCGGCGTCAACGGCAGCAGATTGCGAAAGGCGCGGTACTTGGTTCCCATGTGTCCGGCGGCGTCGACCAGCGAGGAAGCATCCTGCAAGACACGGTCGAGCCAGAACAGGACCGGGTAGTCCCACTGTTCGACCCGGCACATCAGTTCGAAGGCGACCTGCGCGGTTTCGTCGTTGTCATAGCCAGCCAGTCGCCCCGGGCCAACGGCAGCGAGGGCATCGGCATGGTTGGCGAACCGGCCGCGAAAGCGGCGCTCCGCGTCGCTGTACACCGCCAGGCTGATCCTGCGCTTCAACGCGGCCAGCGAAGATGCCATGCCAGCGGCCCTCACCGCGCGACTGCCGCAGCGATAGGCGGCACGTATTCCGCTGCGACGGCGGGGAGGCAGGCCTCTGCGGCGGCGTCGGGTTCGGCCTTGCGTCGACGTTGCCGCGGGCGCATCGCCAACGACGCGCCGGCCATGAAGGCGAAGTTGGTTCCCGGATCGGGCTTTGACGAGGACACGGCCGAAGGCACCAGCGAAAGCACTGCGGCCACGGCAAAGGCACCGCCGATCGTCTGGTCGAGCAGGGTAGTGCGGCCATAGGTCGATTGCCGCAACGGTTGGAACACCGAGACCAGATAGGCGCCGAAGGTCACCACCCCGATCACCCCCATCGACCCGAGGATCGCGGTCAGCAGGCTCGACGAACGGAAGCTGCCCGCGCCGATGCCCACGCCGTGCGAACCGATGAAGGCGTCCCAGCCCTGCTCGGCCCAGAACAGTCGCTGCCGACCCGAGAACGAGTCTGACTTGGCCACCGTCATGCCGTGGACCATGTCGAAGAACTGTTGGGGCAGCGCAGGCACGACCAGCATCAGCAGTGCTGCCGTCATCGCGATGACCATCACCGCCCCGGCAAATTGGCGCAGTCGCGAAGCCGGGGCCAGGCGCGGCAGGAAGAAGGCGCGAATGACGAAAAACAAGGCGTAGGCGAGCAAGCTGACATAGGCGGTCGATGATGTGCTGAAGGCCAGGACCACTGCCAGGGCAAAAGCAACGCTGCCGGTCGATGTCGGGCGGATCGAGCGATACCAAAGCTCGGCATTGAGGACCATGAAGGCAAAACCGAAGTCGGCATAGGCAGAGCTCTCGGGAAACAGCCCGCGAATCCGCACGAAACCCTGATAGGCTTGGTCGAGCTGGGCGTAGTTGCCGTTGCGCAGCAGGTTGAACAGGCCGTCAAGCACGGTGCCATGCGCCGCCATGACCGCGATGCCGAGCAGGACGTGGCACCAGCCGATCGCAATCGCCGCGCTGATCAGCGAAGCTACCCCGCCTCGGCAGGTTCGCGCCACCAGATAGGCCGCGACGGCCACAGCCAGCGTCCCGAACAGGTAGAAGGCCGAGGTGAGGTTCTGCGAATTGGGTCCCAGCAGCACGGTATCGAACGGATCGGGTGAATCGGTCGGCTTGAGCGGTGCGACCGCGATCGAACCGGCGAACAGGCGCGGCGCGATGATCGCGCTGGCGATGCCGTAGCCGACGAAAGCGACCAGCCAGAGATTGGCACGCAGCGCCTCGGGCAAAGCCCACAGGTACCTGTGGGGTGCAAGCACCAGGGTGAGAATAACAAAGACCAGCGCCAGTTGCAGCGGCGGGATCGACGATCCGCCGAGGGCCGGTAGCACCAGAGCGGCGGAGCCTGCGAACAAACCGCAGAACAGCATGAAGGCAAAGGCGCCACGCAAGGTACCGCGCAGCAGAATCGCCACGCCAATCATGGCCTGGATTGCCGCAATGAAAGTAGGCTGCACGCGCGCTCTCTCGATCCGTTCCCGTCCTGTTGCCCACACAGCTTAGCAGCCACTTCAGCGTGCCGCCGCTCTGGAAGAAGGATTAGCCCTTTAGGAGCAAGCGGCTGCGTGAGGCTGCAGACGAACGCAACGATGATGCCCGATTTCCAGCATGAAATACCCTCCAATACGCCCGAAGGGCGGCGGTTTACCACCTTTGCGACATCGCATTGGCGGGCGGTTCGGTGGCAAAAGACCTGCGCCAAAACCGGCCTGTCTTGGTTTGCCGGAGTAGCCCGTTGTCCACCGCCGTCCATTCGACCCTGCTGGCGATTTCGCACGACCACGCCTCGACGCGACGCTTCGCGTTGCTGGCGATGGTCATGGTCGCCATGCCGGTGGCCGTGGGCGTCCAGGCAATGGGCGCAGAGGGCGCGGCCCGCGCGGTTCCGCC
>JAFEEP010000601.1 GCA_018241045.1 Pseudomonadota bacterium
CGGGATGCACGCCGTCCGCCACCAATATGGGCTCGATCACGTCAAGGCCATCGCCCGCGCGCTCGACCGGGCCGGTGTCGATGCCATCGAGGTTGCTCACGGCGACGGCCTGCAAGGCTCCAGCTTCAACTACGGCTTCGGCGCACACACCGACTGGGACTGGATCGGCGCGGTCGCCGAAGTGCTTAAGCGTTCGGTGCTCACGACCCTGCTGCTGCCCGGGATCGGCACAGTCCATGACCTGAAGCACGCCTTCGAATTGGGCGTCCGCTCGGTCCGCGTCGCCACCCATTGCACTGAGGCCGATGTCAGCAAGCAACACATCGAGGCCGCGCGAAATCTCGGCATGGACGTCTCAGGCTTTCTTATGATGAGCCACATGACCTCACCTGAGGCGCTAGCCGCGCAGGCCAAGCTGATGGAGGACTACGGCGCCCACTGCGTGTATGTCACCGACAGCGGCGGCGCGATGAACATGGACGACTACGCCGCGCGTTGTCAGGCCTATGACCGGGTCTTGAAACCCGAAACGCAGCGTGGGGTCCACGCCCATCACAACTTGAGCCTCGGCGTCGCCAACTCGATTGTTGCGGTGCAGAACGGGGTGGTTCGGGTCGATGCTAGCCTCGCGGGCATGGGTGCTGGGGCAGGCAATGCGCCGCTTGAGGTAATCATCGCCGCAGCCGACCGGATGGGCTGGAATCATGGCTGCGACCTCTACGCACTGATGGACGCGGCAGAGGATCTGGTTCGTCCCCTCCAGGATCGCCCCGTCAGGGTCGACCGCGAAACGCTGACGCTGGGCTATGCAGGAGTCTATTCGAGCTTCCTGCGCCATGCCGAGAAGGCGGCATCGGAATACGGTGTCGATACCCGCGCCATCCTTGCTGAAGTGGGTCGCCGCAAGATGGTGGGCGGGCAGGAAGACATGATCGTCGATATCGCGCTCGATCTGGCAAACGCGGGAGAGCGGCAATGACCCAATCTGATTTTGACGCCGATGTAGCAATCATCGGTTACGGCCCGACTGGCGTCTCCGCCGCAAATTTTCTCGGCAGTCAGGGCCTCAAGGTCGTCGCCTTCGAGCGCGACAAGGACATCTACCAGCGCGCCCGCGCGGTCACCGTCAACGATTGGACGTTACGCTGTTTCCAGTCGGTAGGCCTCGACCAGACGCTGCTCAAGGATATGGACCCGCACACCAGTTATCGCTGGAAAACCTACACGGGCAAAGTGTTGCGGACGGTCAAGGTCGAGCCTTCGACAATGGGCCAGCCGCCCGCGATGGCAATCTATCAGCCGGTGATGGAGCAGACGTTGCGCGACGGCGCGGCGCGTTTCGCCGATCAAGTCGAGGTTCGGTTCGGGCAGACCGTCAGTGCGGTGGATCAGGACGGGGCGGGTGCCACCGTCGCAACCGCCGATGGCCAGAAGGTGCGCGTCCGCTATGTGCTGGCTTGCGACGGCGGATCGAGCGCCACGCGCGAACATCTGGGCATTTCGCTGCTGGGCGACACCATCGAGACCCGCTGGGTTGTGATCGACGCGCGGGTCAAGCGCTGGTGGCCTGAGCGCCATATTCTGACGTTCTGGTCCGATGCCAAGCGCCCGGTGGTCGATATTGCTCTTGGCCTCGGCAATCATCGCTGGGAATTTCCCCTTGGTCCAGATGAAAGCGAGAGCGACTTTGCCACCAAGGAGCAGTTGTGGACGCTGCTCGGTTCGATGGGCGTAACGCCCGAAGATGTCGAAATCCATCAGCACGCCTTTTACAAACACCACGTTCGCAAGGCCGAGCGCTGGCGCGACGGCCGTGTCTTCCTGCTGGGCGATGCCGCGCACCTGATGCCGCCCTGGGCGGGACAGGGTATGCAATCCGGCATTCGCGACGCCTTCAACCTCAGCTGGAAGATCGCTCTGGTCATCAAAGGAACAGTGGTCGGGGCAGAAGCCCAACGCCTGCTCGATAGCTATCAGGCCGAGCGGGCACCCGATGTCGCCTTCATGACCGCCGTCACCGAACAGCTCGGCCGGATCATCAAGATGCAGATGACCGCCAAGGAGAAGGCGCTGGCTGGCGCGTCCGCACTGCTGGCCAGGATCGGCATCCCGATTCCCACATTGCCGGTCGCGCTCCCGCCCGCACTGGTCGCGGGCTGGATGACCGGAAAGCGCTCGAAGCAGGCTGCACTGGGCAAAATGCCGCCACAGCCGATGATGAGCACCGCCACAGGCAAATACGGGCGGATGGACGATCTGATCGGTCCGGGATTTGTGCTGCTGGGTGACAATTGCGACCCGGCCGATTTGCTCAGTGCGGAGCAGCGCGCGGCGTGGGACCGGTTGGGAGCCCGGTACGTCCCGGTCAGAGCTGCGAACCAGGGTAGCGAAACACAATCCGACCTGATCGATCTCTACGGAACCTTGATCAGCTGGATGCGCGCACATCGCACTAAGGCGATTGCGCTGAGACCCGATCGCTTTGTCGCTGCCGACCAACCGACGGGTCTTGCCTCTCCTTGTGATCCGAATAGCTGATGTGATATTCAGCTTGTCATCATTGCTGATGATGAAATGGATGATCGCATGGCGCGCGATATCAATCTTCGCGGGGTCAATCTGAACCTGCTGCCCGTGCTGGATGAAGTCCTTCGCCAGCGCAACCTGACCCGTGCCGCCGAAACACTGAACCTCACGCAATCGGCGGTCAGCAATTCGCTCAAGCTGCTGCGTGAACACTTTAGCGACGAATTGTTGGTCCGCGACGGGCGCAAGCTCCGCTTGACCGAACTGGGTGAGGAATTGCGCGCGCCGCTTGAAGAGGCAATGAGCGCAGTCCGCCGGGCCTTTACGCCCGAACCCTTCGATCCGGCCACATCGCGCCAGCGCTTCAGGATCGCCACGGCTGATTACGTCATGGCGATTCTCGCGCCGCATCTTGCCGGGATACTGAGCAAAACCGCGCCGCACATAGCGGTGCAGATGCTGAACGCGCGCAAGCAATCGGATGACGACCTGCGTTCGGGCCGCATCGACATGGTGGTTGCCCCGAAACGGATGATCACCGGCCCGCGGTCCCAGCGCACCGATTATCTGGAAGGCGCAGTGGTCGCTCCGCTTCTTTCCGAGCGTTTGGTCTGCATCGGTCACAAGGACGATCCCGATCTCCACGCCGGACTTACGCCGCAGCGCTACCTCGACCGCGCCCACGCCGGTTTCTTCCTAGACTTCGACATCCACGCCAGCCTGGAGCAGTTCCACCTTGGAGAAACCGGTACCGCGCAGTTCGACCGCATCCTGACCTCCAGCTTCAGCACCCTGCCATTGATCGTAGCGAACAGCGATTGCTTGGCGCTCCTGCCCGAAAGCATGGCCCGCCTGGCGATGAAGCACTTGCCGATCACCTATGCTCCGTCACCCATTGAGATGCCTCCACTCGAACTCGTAATGGTCTGGCACCGCAGGCGTGAGCGCGATCAGGGGATGGCTTGGTTGGTCGACGCGCTACGGCAAAGCGCGAAACTCGCAGTTTCATAGCGGGTCATTG
The DNA here is from genome assembly GCA_018241045.1 of Pseudomonadota bacterium. Lineage (GTDB taxonomy): Bacteria > Pseudomonadota > Alphaproteobacteria > Sphingomonadales > Sphingomonadaceae > Novosphingobium. The sequence goes on from JAFEEP010000601.1 coordinate 3,548, forward strand.
GCGGACATTAACATATGTCCGGCTTCATTGATCACGGCCGCGGTGTGGAATGACTGCTATGTCAGCGAACCCCAACAGCACCGCCGCCTACCTTTCGATACGCTTTGCACCTCGATACAGTCCAAGAACACCTCCCCCTTCATGACTAACCCACGCCCCTGACCGAACCCGGCCAGGCGCTGCAACGTGCGCTCATGCGGACCGTGTGGTCATGCTGCGCATGCCTGCCCGCACCACTCCTTCGAGCGACGTTTCCCTCACTGCATTCGGTGCAAGCCTGTCTGGGCCCGGCCTCTTCGGGGCTCAGTCAAAGGGATGGTCCCTTGGACGAACAAGAGCTTCGAAAGGTCACTCTCATGAAGAACACCGTCACCCTCGTCGGCTTCGTTGGCAACAATCCCGAAGTCCGCACCGCCCAGTCAGGCGCCGCCATCACCAGCCTCTCACTCGCTACCACCCGCAGCTTCAAGGACGCCGATGGGGGCCGCCAGACCGAGACCGAATGGCACCGGATCACCTGCTTCAACGGGATCGGTAAATGCGTCGCCGAGCACGTCACCAAGGGCGCGATGGTGATGGTCACCGGCCGGATCCACTACTCGCGCTGGACCGACAGCGAAGGTCAGACCCGCTACGGCTGCGAGATCGTGGCCGAGCAAGTCGACTTCCTCGCCAGGGCCAAGGAAGCCGCTGCCGAGCAGCGCCGCAAGCGGCGCGCGAAATAGCGCGCCGCTCAGGCCCCGGCGGTGGTACCGCCGGGGTCTTTGCCGTTCCTGAGTTCGGCTTCTGCCTCGAACGCCCGCTTGCCCTTGCGCTTCCACAGCGCCAGTGCATGCGCCCCCTCCTCCCCGCGCAATTTGGCTGCGACTGTCAGCAGTGCGCCGTAGATCGCCGCGCGATCGTCGTCGGTGAGGTCAACCAGGTCAGCCTTCACCACCAGCCCGCCCAGCTCGATCAGCTGGCGGGTACGTTCGCGCCGTTTGACCTGCCAGTCGCGCATGTCGGTCCGCGCCTTCGCCGCCTCAAGCCGGTGCTTCGCTGCGGTCGCCCGCACGATCGCGATCCCGCTTGCCACGAGTTCGGCCTTGGTTGCCTGCCTTCCCCTGAAAGAACGCCCCGCCGCGAACGCGCCAGCCCTCCTTTGCGGCGTTGTCGCTGCTGGTTGCCGCATCGAGCAGGGCCCCCGCCAGCACATCGGGTTCGAGCGCATCGCCGCCGGTCGCGATCACCAGCTCGCCGAGTTGGCGCACGCGGCGTTCCTTGAGCGCCCTCGCCTTGTCGGCGAGCGCCTTCAGTTCCGAATCAATATCGCGCGGTTTGCGCATGGCCTTGTCTCCATCGGGAGGTGATGCGCCGATTGTACGGCTGCGCCGCGTCCAATGCAGCAAGGTCACCGGGACGCTCTGATACGGCTGAGTCCCGAACGAGAAATTTTCGAGAGAGGGCGCGCTTATACGTCGTGCCGACGTGGCTTTGATGGCGTAACTGGATGGCCATCATGGCGATCTTCCACTTCAGCGCGAAAGTCATCGGCCGGTCGAGCGGGCGTAGTTCGGTCGCGGCAGCGGCCTATCGCGCCGGTGAGAAGCTCCAGGAAGAGCGGCTCGACCGCGCCCACGACTTCACCGACAAGGCCGGGGTCGTTCATTCCGAAGTGCTCCTACCCGAAGGCGCGCCCGCCGAGTTTGCCGACCGCGAGCGGCTGTGGAACGCGGTCGAGAAGGCCGAGAAGCGCAAGGACGCGCAGCTTGCCCGCGAGGTCGAGTTTGCCCTCCCCCGCGAGCTCAGCAAGGAAGAGGCCATCGAGCTTGCCCGTGAGTTCGTCGAGGCCGAGTTCGTTGCCGAAGGGATGATCGCCGATCTCAATGTACATTGGGATATCGGCGAGGACGGCAAGCCCAAGCCGCACGCCCATGTCATGCTGACCATGCGCGAGGTTGGCCCCGATGAGTTCGGTGCCAAGGTTCGCGACTGGAACCGCTCCGAACTGATCGAACAGTGGCGCGAACGCTGGGCCGAGAATGTCAATTTGGCGCTCGCGGAGCGCGATATCGAGGCGCGGATCGATCACCGCAGCCTCGCCGACCAGGGCATCGCGCTCGAACCGCAGGACAAGATCGGTCCCGCCGCATCGCGGATCGGCACGCGCGGATTGGAAGCCGAGCGGATCGAGGAACACCGCGCGATTGCGCAGCGGAACGGCGCGCGGATTATTGCCAATCCCGTGCTCGCGCTCGATGCGATCACGCACCAGCAGGCGACCTTCACCGCACGCGATCTCGCCGCGTTCATCCACCGCCACAGCGATGGCAAGGAGCAGTTCGATGCCGCGCTCAATGCCGTGCGGCATGCCCCCGAACTGGTCGCGCTCGGCAAGGATGGTCGGGGCGCTGAACGGTACACCTCGCGCGGCATGATCGAGACCGAGCAGCGGCTCGATCGGGCTGGTGATGCCCTGGCCAGACGCGACCGACATGGCGTTGCCGAGCGCCATGTCGAACGCGCCATGGCCCGTGCCGAGGGGCGCAAGCTGCTGCTCTCTGGCGAACAGCGCGCTGCCTTCGAGCATGTCACCAGCGGCACAGGTCTGGCGATCGTCATCGGCTACGCCGGGACCGGCAAGAGCGCGATGCTCGGCGTCGCACGCGAAGCATGGGAAGGCATCGGCTACACCGTGCGCGGCGCTGCGCTTTCCGGGATTGCGGCCGAGAACCTGGAGAACGGTTCGGGGATCGCCTCTCGAACTCTTGCCAGCCTCGAATACCAGTGGAACCAGGGCAGCGGCCTCCTGGGTCCGCGCGATGTCCTGGTGATCGACGAGGCAGGGATGGTCGGCACCCGGCAGATGGAACGCGTGCTCAGCCGCGCCGCCGAAGCTGGGTCCAAGGTCGTGCTGGTCGGCGATCCGCAGCAGCTCCAGGCGATCGAGGCCGGGGCTGCATTCCGCGCGCTTCACCAGCGCCACGGCGGGGTCGAGATCACCGAGATCCGCCGCCAGCAGGCTGACTGGCAGCGCGATGCCACGCGGCACCTGGCGACCAGTCGGACCGGGGAAGCGATCGGAGCCTATGTCGAGAATGGTATGGTCCATGCCGAGGCTACTCGCGAGAACGCACGCGAGCAACTGATCGCGCGCTGGGACAGCGACCAACGGAGCGATCCGGCGGCAAGCCGGATCATCCTCACGCATACCAACGACGAGGTCCGCACCTTCAACGCGATGGCGCGCGAACGGCTGCGCTTGGCGGGTCAGCTGGGGCCTGATGTCGAGCTCAGGACCGAGCGCGGCGAACGCCAGTTCGCTTCGGGCGACCGGCTGATGTTCCTGCGCAACGAGCGCAGCCTGGGGATCAAGAACGGAACGCTCGCGACCATCGATGAGATCAAGGCGGGGCGCATCGCGGTGCGCACCGACGACGGACGCAAGGTCGCCTTCGACACCAGGGACTATGCCCATTTCGACCACGGCTACGCCGCGACGATCCACAAGGCGCAAGGGGTTACGATCGATCGCACCCATGTTTTGGCGACACCGGGCATGGACAGCCACGGGGCCTATGTCGCGCTCTCGCGGCACCGCGAGCAGGTCGATCTGCACTACGGCCGCGACGACTTCGCCGACCAGTTGAAGCTCGTCCGGGTTCTTGGCCGCGAGCGTGCCAAGGACATGGCGGGCGACTATGGCGAGCGCGATCCGGCCCGCGACTTTGCCGAACGGCGCGGGATTACCTTCCGCGAAAAGGTCGCCGAAATGGTGCGGCAGATTCCGGCCAAGGTCCGCGGGATCTTCGACGGGTTCCGGCC
>JAFEEP010000602.1 GCA_018241045.1 Pseudomonadota bacterium
GAGGCCGATCAGGGTGTCGGCCTTGGCCATCCACGCCTGCATGAAGGCCTGGGTGCCGGCATCGGCGCTTTCGCCCGCGGCGCTGCGCGCGGCGGCGATGATATCGACCAACTCGCCGATCTGCGCGCCGCTTTCCATCGCGATCGCGACCGAGAGGTTCCAGATGTAGTTGGGAAAGGGTTCGAACAGAGCCACTGATCAGGCCTCCACTGCAACAAACAAGCCGGGGTTGGGAACGGGTTGAGGCATGGTCTGCGGCCCGCCGGTGCCGATGCCCCACTGGTCCATCACCAGCGGCGCGGGGGTGAGGACCGTGCCCTGATGGGTTTCGAAATCGACCTCCTCCAGCTCGGCGGTATATTCGACCGCGAAACCGCCCGGGGTGACGAAATAGGAAAAGGCGTTGTTGCCCGCGGTATGGCGCCCGGGGCCCCACTGGATCGGAGTGCCCTTGACCTTGAGGCGGTGCGCCCCGCGCATCATCCCGTCGATCCCGGTCATGTCATAGGCAACGTGGTTGAGGCACGGCGGCCCGGGCAGTACGGCAATGCGATGATGCGCCGAATTGCAGCGCAGGAAGCCCATGAAATCACCCAGCCAGTCCGACACCTTGAAGCCCAGCACGTCGCAGAACCACTGCACGAAGGCGTGATGATCGGGCGAATGGAACACGATGTGGCTGATCTTGACCGGGATCCCGTCCCACCGGTCGATCCCGGCGCTGTCGCCGCGCGCGACGTCGCTCGAAATCTCGAACTGCATCCCGTCGGGGGTGAAGAAGCGAAAGCCATAGCCCCCGCCCGGCGCGGTCAGGTTGCGCGGCTGGTGGACGATCTGCGCCCCCGATGCCGCGACCCGGGCGCAGAGCGCGTCGACATCAGTGCGGCTTTCCGTGGCCAGCGCGACGACGTCGATGCGGTTTTCATCGGCGGCACGCAAGCGCACCACGTGGTGTTCATCGTGGCCCCTGGTCTTGAACCAGGCCATGCCATCTTCCGACGCGACCGGCTCCAGCCCCCAGACATCCCGATAGAAGCGTGCTTCGGCGTCGAGGTCGCTCACCCCATAGCCGACATAGCGGATCTCGGTAACGCGGCTCATCCTGTTCCCTTGTTCTCTGGTTGCGCGCGGATCAGAACTGCGCGTTGAGGCGCATCAGCGCGCCCTCGATCAATCCGGCGATCTGCTCGGGCGGGCCGTGTTCAAGCTGCAACCTGCCGATCGTCACGCTGGTATCGACCACGTCCCTGCAGCGCGGATAGCGCCGCTCCTGATAGGCCAGCAGCGCATCCTCCACGCTTGCCGCGCCGACCAGTTCCTCGGCCAGGACAATTCCGCTTTCGACCGCCATCCCTGCTCCGCTGGCAAGGTGCGGGGTGGTCGCATGGACTGCATCGCCCAGCAGCACGACCCGTCCGTTGTACCACGGCTTGGGCTGCAGCACCGCGGCGAGCGGGCGGTAGTTGATCCAATCGGTCCGGGCCATGTTGTCACGGATCCACCCGGCATTGCCGCCAAAGGGCGCGAGCAGCGCCTTGAGCTCGTCATAGAGCTCGGCCTCGGTGAAGTGCTGTTCACGCCGCACGTGCGGCGTGAGCATGAAAAGATAGATCGCATCCTTGCCGCAGATGGTGATCCCGCAGGGATTGTCTGACCCGAAATAGAACTCGCCCATATCCTGTTCGGGCGGCTTGCGCATCGAAATGCGCCAACAGCCCTGACCCGTGTGCTGCGCCTGGCCCATGTGGGGGAAGGCCAGCTCGCGCACGCCGGAGAACACGCTGTCAGCTCCGATCACCAGATCATAGCGACCCTTCGCACCATCCGAGAAGGTCGCATCCACCCCCTCGCCCACCGTTTCCAGCGCCTTGACGGTAAGACCCAGGCGCACCGGGATGTTCAGCGCACGCACTTCATCCTGCATGATCCGGTGGAGCACGGGGCGCATGATCCCGCCCGTTGCGGGCAGGCCGTCCTCGATCTCGGGCTCCTCAAGCTCACGAAGCACGGTGCCATTGAACAGACGCACCCGCGATTTGTTGGTCACGGCACCTTCGGCCTTGATGCGGTCGACCAAACCAAGCTGGCGATAGGCGCGCAGCGTCGGTCCGGTGATGGTGATCCCCGCGCCATAGACCCGCCAATCGGGATCGAGGTCGATCAGGTCGACCGCCACGCCCCGCCGGGCAAGGCTGATCGCCGTCGCCATGCCGCCTATCCCGCCGCCCACGACAAGTGTCGTGGCGATGCTCTCGATCCTCTCGCCAGTCATGCCGCTTCACTAGTCGCTCGTCGCCAAGGGGCAAATCCGAAGCATGGATGGGTGAGCATCCAAACAATCGGAGGGTCAATTCGTTCAGCCGCGGGTATTCGCCGGAGACAACATTACAAACCGCGCCTGGGGAGGAACACATGCGCCTTATACTCCTGACTACGTCCGCTCTCGTTTCCGTGGCGGTCGCCGCTCCGGCATTCGCCCAGGAAGCCGGCAATGACCAAAGCGGCATCACCGACATCGTCGTTACCGCGCAGCGCAAGGAAGAATCGCTCCAGAAGGCGGCAGTGGCGATCGACGCGGTCAGCCAGGCGCAGCTCGCCAACCAGGGCGTCACCGATCCGCGCAACATCACCAAGCTGGTGCCTTCGCTGACGATCAGCAACGGCGGCGGACAGAACTCCTCGCTGTTCCTGCGCGGCGTCGGCAACCGCACCAACAATTCCTACAACGATCCGGCGATCGCGATATCCTATGACGGGGTCTATGTCGCCCGCCCGGCCGCGCTGACCGGCGCAGCGTTCTATGACCTTGAGCGGGTCGAGGTGCTGAAAGGCCCGCAAGGCATCCTCTATGGCCGCAACGCCACAGGCGGCGCGCTCAACATCCTGCCTGCCAAGCCCAAGCTGGGCGATCGTTTCGGCGGTTTCTCGGTCGACGTCGGCAGCTATGACGCGGTCAATGCCAACGGCTACGTCAACCTTCCGGTGAGTGATACCGTGGCGGTGCGTCTGGCGGGAACCCGCCAGATCCAGAACGGGATCAACCGCGACGGCACCGATGATCGCGATGTCTGGTCGGTCCGCGGCCAGTTGCTGTTCAAACCGTCCGACAACATTTCGGTCAAGATCGGCGGGGACTATACCAAGGTCGGCGGAAAGGGGCCGGGCAACCATTACCTGGGCAACTACACCCCCGGACCGAACGGCTATACCTTCACCGCCAGCCCGTTCGATCTCTACGAAGGGATGAATACCGCCGCCGCCAATGCCTATCGCAACACCCTGCTGGGGGCGCCCGGATTCGGCTTCCTGCAATCGATGAACGCCCAGCCGTTCATCGACATGGAATACTGGGGCGTCAACGGCGAGCTCAATGCAACGACCGGCATCGGCAAGCTGACCGTGATCACCGCCTACCGCGCCGACAAGGGTTCGGTGGCGTTCAACGGCCCGGGCTTCAACACCGCGGTCAACATCGTCAACGACAACCAGACCAGCGTCGAAGCCCGGCTCGCCGGCAGGGTCGGCCCGCTGGACTACATCGTCGGCGGGTTCTTCCTCAACGACAATTCCTTTGCCAGCAACGAGTTCAACCAGGAATTCGTCCTGCCGATCCAGCGCTACAACCACAACACCAAGAGCTGGGCCGGTTTCGGCCAGCTGACCTACAACGTCACCGACCGTTTCCGCCTGCTGGGTGGCCTTCGCCATACGCAGGACACCAAGAAGATGGACGGGATCATCAACAACTTCATCACCTTCTGCGGCGGGCTGCCTCCAGCCAACCTGACGCCGCCCGCCTCGTTCCCCAATGGCTGCGCCGCGCCGAACGCCTTGCCGCGCTATCCCAATTTCCTGAGCACCGGCGATACGATCAACTGGCTGGTCGCCAATGGCTGGATCAGCGCAACCGCGACCGACCAGGCCAATCCGCAAGTGTTCCCGCTGCTCAACGGCCGCGGCACGATCCTCAAGACCTACAGCCCGGTCGTCGCCACCCGCAAGTTCAACCGCTGGACCTGGAAGGCATCGGCCGAGTTCGACGTGAGCCCGCAGAACCTGCTCTACGCGACCTACGAAACCGGCTACCGCGCTGGCGGGATGCAGCTGGCCGAAGGCCATCCGACCTACGAGCCCGAATACCTCGACAGCTTCACCGTGGGCTCGAAGAACCGCTTCTTCGACAACAAGGTCCAGCTCAACCTCGAAGGGTTCTGGTGGAAGTATCGCGATCAGCAGATCACCTACTTCACCGTCGATTCGAGCGGCACGCTGATCAACTCGAACGAGAACGCCGGGCGGGTCGACATCAAGGGCGTCGATGCCGACCTGATCGTCAAGCCTACCCGCAACACGACCCTTTCGGCCAAGGTCCAGTACCTCGATTCGAACTACAAGGACCTGCACCTCTATACCGCCGCGCCGCGTGACAACATCGGCTGCCCCTTCACGCTGATGACCTACGGCAGCAATCCGCGCTATCCGGCCAGCACCACCAACCCCGCCGGAACGCAGGTCCTGGCTGGCGGCGCGCCGGTGAAGGACTTCAACTGCTCGGGCCACCAGGGCGTGTTCGCGCCGAAGTGGACGGTCAACCTGGGCGCCGAACAGGTCGTGCCGGTGGGCAATCTCGAGCTGGTCGGCCGGGTCGACACCGCCTGGCGCGACGCGCAGTGGGGCGGGTTCGAGTTCCTCGCGTTCGAGCGGATCCCGGCTTACTGGACCACCGACGCCAGCCTGACGCTGCGCGCGGCCAAGGGCGGCTGGTCGCTCAGCGCCTATGTCCTGAACATCGAGGACAAGCGCCGCTACCTGTTCCCGCAGCAATCGCCGATCGGCATGGCGGTGACCACGCTCAGCGCCCCGCGGACCTGGGGCGTGCGGTTCGGCGCGGATTTCTGAAGGGAATGACGCGAATGACCCTCGTCGATCGCAGGACGTTCGTCGGTGGTGGAATCGGGGCCGGCCTGCTCGTCAGCTCGGCGCTTTCCGCCGCACCGCGTATGTCCACCCGGAAACCCAACGTCATGTTCATCATGGCCGACGATCTGGGCTATGCCGATCTGTCCTGCACCGGATCGCATCATATCAAGACACCGGCGATCGACAGCCTGGCGCGTGACGGAATCGCGCTGCGCCAGGGTTATTCAAGCACCCCGATCTGCTCGCCAACGCGCACCGCGCTGCTCACCGGCTGCTATGCCCAGCGGTTCGCGATCGGACTGGAAGAGCCGCTTGGTCCCGATGCCCCGGCCAACATCGGCGTTCCGCTCGACCGCCCGACCATCGCCTCGGTGTTCCGGGCGATGGGCTATCACACCGCGCTAATCGGCAAGTGGCATCTGGGCGATCTGGCCCAGCACGGCCCGCTGGCGCACGGCTATGACGAGTTTCTTGGCATCGTCGAGGGCGCAGCCGACTATTTCCGTCACCACATGGTCATGGGCGGAAAGGATCAGGGCACGGGCCTCGCCAAGGGCAACGATCCGTTCCAGAAGAACGGCTACCTGACAGATATGTTCGGCGACGAGGCGGTGCGGATCGTCGAGCAGTCGGGCGACAAGCCCTTCTTCGTCAGCCTGCACTTCAACGCCCCGCACTGGCCGTGGGAAGGGCGCGAGGATGCGGCGCTGGCGCGGACCATCGGTGCCTCGTTCAACTACGATGGCGGCAACCTGGCCAAGTATCGCGAAATGGTCGAAGCGATGGACGACAACGTCGCCAAGGTGTTGGCGGCGCTGAAGCGTTCGGGCAAGGCCGACAACACGATCGTGGTGTTCACCAGCGACAACGGTGGCGAGCGCTTTTCCGAGACCTGGCCCTTCGTCGGGCAAAAGGGCGAGGTGCTCGAAGGCGGCATCCGCGTGCCGCTGGTCATGCGCTGGCCCGGTGGGATCAAGCCGGGCTTGAAATCCGAACAGGTCATGGCGTCGATGGACTTCCTGCCGACCCTTCTGGCGCTGGCGGGCGGCGATCCGTCGAAGGCCGGAACCTTCGACGGTGCCGATCTGTCGGCGCAGATGAGGGGCGCAGGACCGGTCGAACGCACGCTCTACTGGCGCTTCAAAGCCAATGACCAGGCCGCCGTCCGATCGGGCGACTGGAAGTTCATCAAGATCGGCGGCAAGGAACACCTGTTCAACCTCGCCCAGGACGAACGCGAACGCGCCGAGCGCGGGCTGGCGGAACCGGCCCGCCTCTCCCAAATGCGCGAGATGTGGGATCGCTGGAACCGCGAGATGCTGCCCTATCGCGTCAATGGGTTCAGCGAGAACGTCAAGAACGCCTACCCCGATCGTTATTGAGGAGGACGCGGTGCGCATTGTCATCACCGGGGCCGGCGGGTTCGTTGGCCGCCAGATCGCCCAGCGCCTGCTGGCGCGCGGGGACAGCGTGGTCGGGATCGATACATCGGCCGGCGGCATCCCGGCGGGGTGCGAGGTTCACGCCGGCGATCTGGGCGATCCGGCAGTGCGCAAGGCCGCGCTGGCGGGTGGGCTTGATGCGGTGATCCACCTTGCTACGGTGCCGGGCGGCGCAGCGGAGGCTGATCCGGTCGCCAGCCGGCGGATCAATCTCGACGCGATGTACGACCTGCTACTTGAGGCGAGTACTGCCCGCCCCGGGCTGCGCATCGTCTATGCCAGCTCGATCGCGGTGTTCGGCGATCCGCTGCCGGACCATGTCGATGACGCCACGCCGCTGTCGCCCAGGATGATCTACGGCGGGCACAAGGCAATGATGGAAGACGCCGTCGCGATGTTCTCCAATCGCGGGATGATCGACGGGGTAACCGTGCGGCTGCCCGGCATCCTCGCCCGGCCCAAAGGCCCGTCGGGGATGA
>JAFEEP010000603.1 GCA_018241045.1 Pseudomonadota bacterium
CAAAGCGACTTGCGCCGGTGCATTTCCAGCCTATAGGCGGCGCCATGCGTACCGCCCGGATCGCCCGCAAGACTCACGAAACCGACATTGCCGTCGAAGTGAACCTCGACGGGACCGGCGCCTATGACGTATCGACCGGGATCGGCTTTCTCGATCACATGATCGAACAGTTCAGCCGCCATTCGCTGATCGACGTAAAATGCCACATCAAGGGCGACCTCCACGTCGACCAGCACCACACTACCGAGGATAGCGCCATCGCCATCGGTCAGGCCATATCGCAGGCGCTGGGCGACAAGGCGGGGATCGGCCGCTATGGCGAAGCGCATTCGGCGATGGACGAGGCGCTGAGCCGGGTCGTGCTGGATATTTCGGGCCGCCCCTGGCTGGTGTGGAACGCGAAGTTTACTCAGGAGCGGCTGGGCGAAATGGATACCGAGCTGTTCGAGCACTGGTTCCAGTCGATCGCCCAGGCGATCGGCGTGACGCTGCATATCGAACTGCTTTACGGCAGCAACAACCACCACATCTGCGAAGGCATCTACAAGGGCTTCGCCCGCGCGATGCGCCAGGCGGTGGAGCTTGACCCGCGCAAGGGCGGGGCGATCCCCAGCACCAAGGGGGTTCTTGGTGGCTGAGGTCGTTGCCCTCGTCGACTATGGCGCGGGGAACCTCCATTCCGTTGCCAATGCATTGAAGACGGCGGGTTGCGATCAGGTCACGCTGACCTCCAACCCTGACGTTGTCCGCGCCGCCGATCGGGTGATCCTGCCCGGTGTCGGCAGCTTCAAGACCTGCGCCGAAGGGCTGCGCGCCGTGCCGCACATGGTCGAGGCGATGGCGGAGCGGGTCTTCGTCGGCGGGGCGCCGTTCCTCGGCATTTGCGTCGGGATGCAGCTTCTCGCCAGCACCGGGGTCGAACATGGTGAGACGGCGGGGCTGGGCTGGATCCCCGGCGAGGTGCGGCTGATCGAGCGCACCGATCCCGCGATCAAGGTGCCGCACATGGGCTGGAACGACGTCCAGGCCCGGCCTCACGCGGCGCTGATCGAGCCAGGCGAGGCCTATTTCCTCCACTCCTACCACTTCGCGCCCGATGACGGGCACCATGTGCTGGCCATGACCGATCACGGCGGCGGGCTGGTCGCCGCGGTCGGTCGCGACAATCTGGTGGGGGTGCAGTTCCATCCCGAAAAGAGCCAGGCCTACGGGCTGGCGCTGTTGACCCGTTTCCTGGAGTGGAAGCCATGATCGTCTTCCCCGCCATCGACCTCAAGGCCGGGCAGGTCGTTCGCCTTGCTGAAGGGGACATGGCCCGTGCCACGGTCTATGGCGACAACCCCGCCGCGCAGGCCATGCTGTTTGCCGAGGCCGGATCGCAATTCCTCCACGTGGTCGATCTCGACGGAAGTTTCGCCGGACGGGCCGAGAACCGCTCAGCGGTGGAGGCAATCCTTGCGGCCTTCCCCGGCCACGTCCAGCTGGGCGGCGGCATCCGCACCCGCGAGGCAGTGGAGGGCTGGTTCGATCTGGGCGTCAGCCGCGTGGTGATGGGCTCTGCCGCCTTGAAAGACCCTGAATTCGTCCGCGACATGGCCAGCGAATTCCCCGGCGGGATCGTCGTTGCGGTGGACGCGAAGGACGGCATGGTCGCGACCGAGGGCTGGGCCGACGTGTCGGACGTCGAGGTGGTCGACCTTGCCCGCCGGTTCGAGGATGCGGGCGTTGCCAGCCTGCTGTTTACCGACATTGGCCGCGATGGGCTGCTCAAGGGCGTGAACATCGACGCGACGGTGGATCTTGCCCGCCGGGTCGACATTCCGGTGATCGCCTCGGGTGGGGTCAAGGGGCTGGATGATATCCATGTGCTGGCGCTTCACGCACACGAGGGGATCGAGGGCGTGATTACCGGGCGGGCGCTCTACGAGGGACGGCTCGATCTGGCGGCGGCGATTGCCATGGCGAACCGACAATGACCGTCCGCATCCGCGTCATTCCCTGCCTCGACGTGCGCGATGGGCGCGTGGTCAAGGGGGTGAACTTCGTCGATCTCAAGGACGCGGGCGATCCGGTCGAGCAGGCGCGGGCCTATGACGCGGCGGGGGCGGACGAGCTGTGCTTCCTTGATATCAGCGCCAGCCACGAAGGGCGCGGCACCCTGCTTGACGTGGTGCGGCGCACCGCCGAGGTGTGTTTCATGCCGCTGACCGTGGGCGGCGGGGTCCGCACGGTGGAGGACGCGCGGGCGCTGCTGCTGGCAGGGGCGGACAAGGTTGCGGTCAATTCCGCCGCCGTGTCCCGGCCCGAGGTGGTGGCCGATATCGCCCAGAAGATGGGCAGCCAGTGCATCGTCGCCTCGGTCGATGCGCGCAAGGTTGCTGGCGGAGGCTGGGAAATCTTCACGCACGGCGGGCGCAAGGCGACCGGGATCGACGCGGTCGAACACGCGGTGCGGCTGGCGCAGTTCGGCGCGGGGGAGCTGCTGGTCACCTCGATGGACGGGGACGGGACGCAGGCCGGGTATGACCTCGAACTGACCCGGACCATCGCCGACGCGGTTGGCGTTCCGGTGATCGCCAGCGGCGGGGTCGGCACGCTCGATCATCTGGTCGAGGGCGTCACGAAGGGTCACGCCAGTGCGGTCCTGGCCGCCTCGATCTTCCACTTCGGCACGCACACCGTGGCCGAGGCTCACGCCGCGCTACGTGCAGCAGGCTTGCCCGCGCGCGGATAGCTTGGCAGATCGGAATCCATGGACACGCTGACCCGCCTTGCCGCGACCATCGCAGCCCGCCGTGATGCCGATCCCGCGACATCGTGGGTCGCCAAGCTGCATTCGCGCGGGCTGCCCGTAATCGCGAAAAAGCTGGGCGAGGAAGCAGTCGAGACGGTCATCGCCGCGCTGTCCGGCACCCGCGAGGAACTGGTCGGAGAGGCGGCAGACACGCTGTTCCACCTGCTCGTGCTGCTTGATGCCAAGGGGGTCAGCCTTGACGAGGTGTTGGCCGAACTTGACGCCCGCGAAGGAACCAGCGGGATCGCCGAAAAAGCCAGCCGGAGCGAATAGATGCCGATCGACGCCACCCTGCCTTATGATGACCAGAACGTGTTCGCCAAGATCCTGCGCGGGGAGATCCAGAACCGCAACGTCTATGAAGACGAATGGGCACTGGCCTTCCACGACATCAACCCCCAGGCGCCGTTTCACGTGCTGGTGATCCCCAGGGGGCCTTACGTGAGTTGGGATGACTTTTCGGCCAAGGCATCAGCCGACGAAATAACCGGCTTCGTCCGCGCCGTCGGCAAGGTGGCGCGCGATGCGGGGCTGGTCGAACCGGGCTATCGCCTGCTCGCCAATGTTGGCCAGCATGGCCATCAGGAAGTGCCGCACCTCCACGTTCATATCTTCGGCGGCAGGCCGCTGGGGCCGATGCTGGCGCGCTGATTGCCTTGGCGCGACCGTCGATATCCAGCCTCGATTGACCACCGGTTGCATTATTGCGCCGATGCGAACCGCGCCCCTTGCCCTGCGACTCGCCCGGTTGCTAAAGCCGCGACGGCATGACGTCTTACCCCGCCCCGCCTTCCGGCCTGATCGACGGCACGGTGCATCGCTTCGCGGTGCGCGCCTATTTCGAGGATACGGACCTGTCGGGCGTGGTCTATCACGCCAATTACCTGCGCTGGTTCGAACGCGCCCGCAGCGATTTCGTCCGGCTGCTGGGAATCGACCAGCGCGCGGTCAATGATGCGGCTGAGGGCGCCTTTGCCGTCGCAGACCTGACCATCCGCTACGCCGCCCCGGCGCGGCTCGATGACGCGGTGCTGATCGCCACCACTTGCGAGGATCTGCGCGCCGCCTCGTGCCGTATGCACCAGATGGCCCATCGCGAAGATGGCCTGCTGCTGTCCGAGATGCGCGCCCGCATCGGCTTCGTCGCCCCCGATGGCCGCCCGCGCCGGATGCCTGCGCCGTGGCGCGCCGCCTTTGCCTCCATCATGCCTGAAGGAACCGCATGACCCTGCTTCCGCTTCTGGCCGCCGCGACTGATGCGCCGCGCCACCTCAACCCGATCAAGCTGTTCCTCGATGCCGATATCGTCGTCCAGGTGGTGATGGCCGGGCTGATCCTCGCCTCGATCTGGGTCTGGATGATCATCCTGTCGTTCAGCCTGCGCCATGCCGGAATTCGCAAGCGCTGCGATGCCTATGAACGGGATTTCTGGAAGACCAAGGATATCGAGGCGTTCCAGGCCGACTACGCCGCAACCGACACCCCCACGGCGCGCGTCGCCGCCGCCGGTCTTGCCGAATGGCGCCGTTCGAACAGCGGACGCGGTGCGGACCGCGAAGGCACCCGCCAGCGCTTGCTCTCCGCCATGGACGGGGCGATCGCGCAGGAGGCGGATCGGC
Source organism: Pseudomonadota bacterium (assembly GCA_018241045.1). Lineage (GTDB taxonomy): Bacteria > Pseudomonadota > Alphaproteobacteria > Sphingomonadales > Sphingomonadaceae > Novosphingobium. The sequence goes on from JAFEEP010000603.1 coordinate 4,414, forward strand.
TGTCCGATCGGCTGAACTTCCTTGCCACCGTTGGCGCGGTGGCGCCGTTCGTCGGGCTGTTTGGAACAGTCTGGGGGATCATGAACAGCTTCTTCCAGATCGGACAGCAGCAGAACTCCTCGCTCGCCGTGGTCGCGCCTGGGATTTCCGAGGCGCTGTTCGCCACCGCGATCGGCCTGTTTGCGGCGATTCCGGCGGTCATCGCCTACAACCGCTTCTCGCATCGGGTCGACCAGATCGAGGCGCGGCTGCAACGCTTTGCCGATCGCTTCCACGCCAGCCTGAGCCGCGAACTGGAGGCGCAGTGATGTGCATGGACCGCGTCAACTCCGTTGCCTTCCGCCGTGAGGCGGAAAGGGAGTCGCAACAATGGCGTTAAGCTCTCCAAAGCGCACCAAGCGCCGCGGCCGTGCGCCGATGGCGGAGATCAACGTCACCCCTCTGGTCGATGTCATGCTGGTGCTGCTGATCATCTTCATGGTCACCGCACCGCTCCTCAATGCCGGGGTGCCGGTCAACCTGCCCGACAGCCAGGCCAAGGCGCTTGAACAGCAACCCCAACAGGTCAACCTGACCATGGACGCGCAGGGCCGCCTGTTCATCGATAAGGCCGAAGTGCCCGCCGGAACGTTGGGCGAGCGGCTCGCCGCGCTGCCGCGCGGGGCCGATGGCAAGCCGCCGCTGGTGACGCTGCGGGCTGACAAGACGCTCGACTATGGCCGGGTCGTGGGCGTGATGGGCGAACTGAACCACGCCGGGTTCAACGCGATCTCGCTGGTCACCACAAGTTCAGTTTCGGCCCCCTAGCTCTTGGTGATGGCAGTCCTCGCCCTCCGTCGCGATGAACGCATCGGCCTGGCCGTCGCCGTGGCGGCCCACGTTGCGCTGGTCGCGTGGCTGGTACTCAGCCCTTCGGCCCCGGCGCCGCTGCCCATGCCCGAACGGATGACCGTAACGCTGAGCGACGACGTCGGCCTGACCTCGACTGCGCCGCAGCCTGCCGTCCAGCCTGCGCCGGACGAGGCCCCGGTGCAGGGCGAAACTGCGCCCCAGCCCCAGCCCCAACCGATCGTTGCGCCGCAACCACAGCCTGCTCCGCCGCGTCCGGCCCCCGCGCCAGTGGCCCGGGTCGCACCCGCCCCGCATCCCGCCCCGCCGCGCCCGGCCCCGGCAAAGCCCGCCCCGGCCAAGGCCATGCCTGCCCCTGCAAGGCAGACGGGGGGCAGCCGGATCGGCTCCGATTTCCTCAAGGGCGTTTCGGGCGCGCAGGGCGCCACCCACACCGCCAGCCCACCCGCCGCCGCGATCGGCCCGGCGGTACGCTCGGCGCTGGCCGGGGCGATCTCGCGCCAGCTCAAGCCGAAATGGTCTGCCCCGCAGGGTGCCGACGCCGATCTGCTGGTGACCTACCTGACCTGGGATCTCGCCGCCGATGGATCGCTCAGCGGCTCGCCCCGGGTGATCCGCCAGGAAGGGATCACCGATGCCAACCGCGCCCAGGCCAGCCGCCACGCCGAACAGGCGGTGCGCGCGGTGCGCTTGGCCGCGCCATTCCAGTTGCCGTCCGAATACTACGCAGCCTGGCGCCACGTCGCCGAGTTCCGCTTTGACAGAAGGTTGTCGCAATGATCACCCGAACTGCCCTTTCCGCCCTGGCCCTGGCGCTAGGCTTGCCCGCCGCCGCGCAGGGCGTCGCCCAACCGGCCCCGGCCCAGCCCGCGCCTGCCCAGACCCCGCCTGCAGGGGATGTGGGGCTGTCGGGCTCGGTTTCCGATACGAGCGATTGGCAGAATCAGACGATCGACATTCCGGCTTTCGCCACCAATGCCGACGTGCCGACCCAGACGAACGCGGGCGGCACCGCGGCGCTGGGCTTCACCCTCGCCAGCGTGATCACCGCTGACCTGCAGAACAACGGCCTGTTCAAGCCGACCGGCCCCGGCGCGCTGCCGCACCCGGCGCTGGCGCAGATCCAGGCGCCTGAGTTCGGCGGCTGGCGCGCGCGCGGCACCGATATGCTGATCCAGGGCTATGTCCGCGCCGAGCCCGATGGCCAGGTTACCGTCGGCTGCTATCTCTACGACATCGCGCTGGGGCAGCAGCTTGCCAAGGCGGGATGGACGCTTGCGCCGGGCGAATGGCGCCGCGCCGCACACAAATGCGCCGACCTCGTTTATTCGCGACTCTCGGGCGAGAACCCGTTCTTCGATAGCCGCATCGCCTATATCGCCGAGACCGGCCCCAAGGATCACCGGCTCAAACGGCTGGCGATCATGGATTCCGATGGCAAGAACCATGAGTTCCTGACCACCGGGCAGGCCACCGCGCTGACCCCGCGCTTTTCGCCCGATTACAAGTCGATCCTCTACCTGTCCTATTTCAACGGGCAGCCGCGGATCTACATCCTCGACCCCGCGACCCGGACCCAGCGTTTGCTGATATCCGCCAACTTTCCGCTGTTCGCGCCGCGCTGGTCGCCCGATGGCAAATGGGTACTCTATTCGATGGCCCAGGCGGGCAATACCGACATCTACAAGGTGCCCGCCGCCGGGGGCAGTCCGGTCAAGCTGACCGATAGCCCGGGAATCGACATCGGCGGCAGCTTTTCGCCCGATGGCACGAAGATCGTGTTCGAAAGCGATCGTTCGGGCAGCCAGCAGGTCTATGTGATGGATGCCGACGGATCGAACCAGAAGCGGATCAGCTTCTTCGGCGGGCGCAGCGCCACCCCGGAATGGAGTCCACGCGGCGATCAGATTGCCTTTACCCACATCGCCGGCAACCTGCGCGTGGCGGTGATGGACCCGCAGGGCGGCAATATGCGCTATCTGACCGATTCCTGGCAGGACGAGGCGCCGACCTGGGCGCCCAATGGTCGGGTGATCCAGTTCTTCCGCACCGCGAAGAACAGCGGCAAAACGAGCGTCTGGCAGGTCGACCTGACCGGGCGCAACGAACGCAGGCTCGATACCCCGGTCGATGGTTCCGACCCCGCATGGGGACCGCTTCGTCCCTGACCGGGATTGACTCGGCGCTGCGCGCCACGAACTCTTGAATGCGAAGGAGCAGTCCATGAAGATCAACCCCGCCCTTGTCGCCGTACTGGCCGCGGGCCTTGCCGTGTCGGCCTGTTCGAAGAAGGCACCCAAATCGCTGCCGCCCGATCCGGGCGGGTCGGTATCGACCGTGGCCCCGGTGACCCAGCAGGGTCCGGTGCCGGGCAGCCAGGCCGATTTCGTCGCGACGATGATGGGGCAGGACACGATCCTGTTCGACACCGACAAGTACAACATCGACAGCGCCGACCAGACCGCGCTCGCCGCCCAGGCCACCTGGCTGGCGAAGTATCCGGCCAAACGGGTCACGCTGGAAGGGCATTGCGACGAGCGCGGCACCCGCGAATACAACCTTGCGCTGGGTGAGCGCCGCGCCAATGCGGCGAAGAACTATCTGGTCACCCTGGGGGTCGATCCGGCGCGGATCACCACCGTCAGCTATGGCAAGGAACGCCCGATCGCGCTCGGCTCGGACGAGGCAAGCTGGGCGAGGAACCGCCGCGCGGTGACGGTGACGATCGATTGATGGACCGACGCTTCCCGCGCTCTACTGCAGCGCGGGAAGCAGCTGGGTCAGGCTGGGCAATTCCGGCGCCGCGGCGCGGACCGGCAGGCGCAGCGAGCCTGCGCCAAGCCCGCTGGCGCTTTCCACGCCGAGCAGCGCGAACGCGGTCATCGCCAGAACGGACAGCGCGATCGACAAGGCCAGTTGCTTGCTCATGGTGGATACTCCCCAGATGCGCCGCACGATGTGGCCGCTCGCGCAGCATCTTGCAAGCCGCGCGCGATGAACCGATAGTGATACTTTCCAGAACGATGCTTGCGCGCCACACCCCGACCAGCCTATCGCCAGACCATGAGCCGAGCCCGCCGATCCGATAACTGGGGATTCCCGCGTTGGGGCGGCTACGAAGGCGCGCGCGAGGCGGCGACGATCCGGCTGTGCGACCGCCACGGTTGCAGCGAGCCGGGGATCTGTCCGGCCCCGAAAAGCCCCAACAGCCCCGAACGCTGGATGTTCTGCCAGGCCCACGCCGCCGAATACAACTCCGGGTGGGACTATTTCGCCGGGCTCGATGCCGAGGAAGCCGCCCAGCGCGAGGCGGAAGAGCGGCAGAGCCACGAAGGCTATCAGGAATCGGCGCATTACGGCTGGGCGACCTCGGGCGACGGCACTCGCAGCCGCGACGAATTGCGCGCGCTCGACCTGTTCGGTCTCGCCCCCGACGCCGATTTCGACGAGATCCGCAAGGCTTGGCGCAGCAAGGCCAAGGAGGTCCACCCCGACGTCAAGCCGGGGGACGAGGATGCGGCCAAGGCATTCCAGGCGCTGCAACTGGCCTACGAAGTGCTGCGCGCCGCCGAGGAACGCCGCGAGTGGAAAGGCTGACCGGCGTAGGGCTTCCTTAGGGACTGCCGGGTTATGCCTGCCCCCGCAAGAGGGGCGAAATCATCGTGAAGCGGTTGCCAGGCGGGGGCCTTTACAGATTCGATCCGGCCAGCCCGGATCGGGCGCTGCTGCGCGACTGGGAAAGGCTGGAGGCCGCCGCTGTCTCACCCACCCAGGCCCCGGCCTATACCCTTGCCCTCGCCGCGACGCTGCTGGCGGGAACTCCGCTGATACTGGCGGTTGGCGAGGGCGCCTCGGGGATCGAGGCCCTGCTGCCACTCTGCGCAGCCGCGGGCGGGATGGCGCGCTGGCGACTGGCGGGGCCGCGCGAAACCTCCGAACCGGGCGATGCGCTCTACGGCGATGCGCCGGGTGCGCGGCGGCTGGCCGAAACGCTGGCCGGTCTGGGCAAGCCTCTCGCCTTCGACCGGGTTCCGGCGGATTCGCTGCTCGTTGCCGAACTGCGCCGGGCGATGCGTGGTAGGGGCCTCGTCTCGGTGCGACCGGCCCAGGCCAGCCCGGCGATCGCGCTAGATGCGGGCTGGTGCGAGCCGGAGAGTCGGTTCAATTCCGGCCGCCGCTCCGACTTCCGCCGCGCCGCGCGCCGGGCGGGTGAACTGGGTGCGGTGACATTCGATTTTTCCTGCCCCGCCCCAGCCGACTTCGACGCGCTATTCGACGAGGCGGTGCGGGTCGAGGGGGCGAGTTGGAAGACCGCTGCTGGCACCGCGCTCGGCGCCGATCCGGCCAAGCAGGCCTTCTTCCGCGCCTATCTGCGTGCCGAATGTGCGCGCGGTGCCTTGCGACTCGGGTTCATGCGGATCGATGGCTGCGCGGTGGCGATGCAACTCGCGGTGGTGATGGGCGGCCGGCTGTGGCTCTACAAGATCGGCTATGACGAGGCCTATCGCAAATGTTCCCCGGGCACACTGCTGCTGCTCCATGTCGCGGGCGAGGCGGCGCGGGCGGGGCTGACCTCGATCGAACTGCTCGGCAATCCCGAACCGTGGATCGCCGAATTGTGGACCCGCGACGAGCGGTCGTGCCTGCGGGTCAGGACCTATCCCTATGCGCTGACTGGACTTGCCGCGCTGTTAGGTGACGGCCTCGAGTGGCTGCGTGCCCGCGCGGAGGGGGCGCGGGCATGAGCTTGCGCGACAAGGTGCGCGCCGCGCGGCACGCCTTGCCATGGCTGGTCGAAGGCTGGCTCGATGGCCCCGACGCGGCGGAAACGGCGCGGCGAGCGGCAAGGCTGGCGCGGCAGGGGCAGCGCGTGACGGCGGGCTATTTCAGTCCGCACGGCCTGCCCGCGGCAACCATCGTTGCTGCCTATCGCGATTTTGCCTGGCGCGCGCGCGACGGCGGGGTCGACGCCTGCCTTTCGGTCAAGGCTCCCAAGCTCGACTTCGATCGCGCCACGCTGGGCGCAATCGCCGCGCTCGGCCTGCCGCTGGTGTTCGATGCCCACGGCCCCGAACTCGCCGATGCCACCCAGACGGTGGCCGCTGACCTGGGTGCGGGGGTGGTCCTTCCGGCACGCTGGCAGCGCAGCCTTGCCGATGCGGCAACGTGGCGCGACCGTCCGGGGCGGATTCGGGTGGTCAAGGGCGAATGGCCCCATCCCCATGACGATCCCGCCGATCGCGGCGCGGCCTTTCTGACGCTAATCGAGCGGCTCGCCGGGCGCGAAGCCCCAGTCGGCGTGGCAACCCATGATCCCGCCCTTGCAGGGCAAGCGCTCGCGCTGCTCAGTGCGAGCGGAACCCCTTGTGAGCTGGAACTGCTGCGCGGATTGCCGCGCCGCCGCTGCGAGGCGGTGGCACGCCGCGCTGGAGTGCCGGTGCGGCTCTATCTGCCCTTCGGCGGCGGCTGGTGGTCCTATGCGGTCGACAGCGCGCTGGAGCGGCCCTACCTGCCGCTGTGGTGGCTGCGCGACCGGGTCGGCTACTGAGGGCGGCGGGCGATCTTCTTGATCGTCCCCGAAAAGGCCAGCACGTTGCGGCCGTCATCGTCGATCATCCCGCGCACGAAGACCATCGAGAAGCCCGCGCGCACCACCTCGCCCCGCGCGGTGAGCAGGCGCCCGGGCTCCGCCGCGCCGACGAATTCGCAGTTCATCGTCACGGTGACGCCGTGGACGCTGGCCTCCATCCCGCCGGCGATCATGAACAGGGCATAGTCGGCGAAGGTCATCAGCGACCCGCCGTGAATGTTCCCCCCGCCATTGCGGTTCTTCGCCTCGGGCAGGAAGCCGCAGACCACGGCCTGCCCTTCGGGGCGGGCATAGAACGGCCCGGCGTGCTCCTCGAAATCGTCGACGGGCTCCCAGTGATACCAGTCGGCCCAGGGACCATCCGCCATCCGCCGCAGCCGTGACGAGACGACGGCGGCATCATCGGGCTGCATCTTGTCGTGCGGTTCGTGGCTCATCGCGCGGCACAAGCACACTGGCCGCGATACCGCAACCCGCGTGGTGCCCTGACGGCATCTCCAGCTTGTCGATCGCCGCCAAATGTGCGCTTAATGACCGCGCACCGTCCGGCGGGGGCCATGACAGCACTGACCATTCGCGCCTATCTCGCCTGTCTGGGTTGCCTGGTCTTTGCCGGGCTCTATGGGCGGTTCGGGCAGGGCGCATGGACAGTTCCACCTCTGCATTCGTGGCGAGAACCCTCGTTGCTCGGCCTTGCGGCCTACCTTTTCATCCTGTGCCGTTTCCTGCCTGACAGATATTTCGGCG
>JAFEEP010000604.1 GCA_018241045.1 Pseudomonadota bacterium
AAGCGGTAGTTGACGAGCTGGCCGTCACCCTGCGCGCCGATGACGAACAGCGGCGGCAGCTCGCCTTGGGCGATGCCCGGCGGGAACTGGATGTAGACCTTCTCGCCGTCGTCGAAGGCGCGCAGCGGCTTCCACGGCGGATTGTTGCCGCTGATCGCGTAGCGGAAGCGGATCTTCTCCAGTGACAGTCCGGTATCGACGGGCGCGGCGGCTTGTGCAGCCCGATCCTGACGCTGCAACGCAAGCATCTGGTCTTTCGGGTACTCCCACGACACCGACGCCATCCAAACCTTGTCCGTCGAGGTCAGCTCGATCAGGTAGGTGCGCCGGCTCGTGGTGATGACCAGATTCGTCTTGAGGCTCGAACGGATCGGCTTCACCAGCACGCTCACGCGCAGCGCGTCGCCGGCACCGCTGGACGTATCGCCGACGATCCAGCGCACGGTGTCGCCGGCGGCAACCGTCACCAGTTCCTCGCCGGGCTGGAGTGAAATCACGGTCACGCGCCCCGGCGCGGCATAGACCTGATACAGCGCGCCATCGGTGAAGGGCCAAACCTGGATCGCGTTGACGTAGCCGTCGCGCGTGGGCGCGATGCGCGCCTCGGCGTTGGCGCGCGAGACGCGCACAGTTTCATCGGCGGGTTCGGGTGCGGGCTTGACGTCGTCCGCCTCCGGCAGCGGCTTCATCTGCGCCGGCATCGGTAGCACCTTCGGCACCTCCACCACTGCGACCGGCTTGGGCGGCTCGGGTTGCGACTGCGCCTGCACCGGCTCGTCGAGCGAGATGCGCGGCGGCTTGCCCTGCGTGGCGCAGCCCGCCAGGGCCGCCAAGGTCAGCACGGAAGCGTAAAAGCGGAAAGACGGGTTCATGGCTTGGCTCCTTCGGACGCATCCAGCTCGCGGCTCCACGACAGGCCGTTGACGTAGATACCCAGTGGGTTCTTGCGCAGCCGCTGCTCGGTGCGCGGGGTTTGCAAGACGATGGACACCACGGCGTTCCAGCGCTCGGTGCCTGCCGGCGCGCCGTTGACGAACCGCTGCTCCGTCCAGCGCACGTTGAACGACGCGTCGCTGGCGCGCGTGACGCTCGTGATCTGCACCGTCACCGACTCCTTGCCGACGCGGGCGAAGGGATCGTTCTTGCTGGCGTAGTCGTTGAGCACGACTGCGCCCTTGTCGGTGGTGTAGTCGTAGGCGTCGAGCCAGTTCTGCCGCACCACGATCGGGTCGATGGAAAGCGAACGAACCAGCGTGATGAAGTGAGCGAGGTGGTAGGCGATCTGCGCATCGGCCGGCCGGTACGGCGTGGCGGCTTCGCCAACCGTCCGCACCTGGCCGGTCTTGTCGACCTCCACCACGTAGGGCGTGACGATGGACTGCGCCGAACGCCAGACCAGGCCGCCCGCCATCAGCAGCGCGAGCACGAGGCAGCCGAAGGCCATCAGCCGCCAGTTCTTCGCCTGCACGCGCGCCGAGCCGATGCGCTCGTCCCACGCCTGCGCGGCGGCTTGGTACGGGGTGGCAGGCTGCGGCGTGTCGGCGTAGCGCACCTGCGGTCGCTTGAATCGCATGGCTCGTTCTCCTTAAGAATCGGAATCGCCCAGGCGTGGGCCTTGCGCCGAGCCGCCGCCGTCACCGCCGCGCAGCGTATGCGCAGCGGTGGTGGCGGCATGCGCGATCTGCTGGCGGCGATGCAGACGCTTGGCCCAGGCGGGTTGCTTTTGATCGGCGGAGGACGGGCCAGCTTCGGATGCGCCGGTTTGGGCAGACGCACCAGCGGCCGTGCCATCCCCACCACGGAATGCACCGGCAACCCGCTCGCCAAACGCGCGTGCGCCGGCGGCGACTTTCTGCCCAGCGGCCTGTGCGCCAGCTCTGGCGACATTGCCCATCCCCGCGGCAGCACCCTTGAAGCCACCGCCCGCCGCCGCGGAGCCGGCTTGGAACGCCGACCGCGCGCTACTGGCGGTCGAGGCGGCGGCACGCGCTCCGCTGCCGATGGCGCCAGCGGCTGCGGGCGCCATACGAGCGCCGGCGGCGACGGCGCCACCAACGCCGGTGGCGGCAGCACCGACCGCGACGGCGGTTCCCGCCGCGCCCAACGCCGCGCCAGCCATCGCACCAGCCCCGAGCTGAGGCCCGCCGGAAATCAGTCCGGTGGCGATGCCTGGCCCAAAGATGCCGAGCGCGAGCATGGCGAGTGAGGCCAGCATCACGACCAGCGCATGGTCGATGGAAGGCTCGTCGGGCGTTACCGGGAACTCGGCGAACAATCCCGTTCCGATGCCGACGATGACGGCCAGCACCAGTACCTTGACGCCAGACGACACCACGTTGCCGAGTACCTTTTCGGCGAGGAACGCGGTCTTGTTCCAGAGTGCGAACGGCACCAACACGAAGCCGGCGAGCGTGGTCAGCTTGAACTCGATCAGCGTGATGAAAAGTTGCACCGCCAGCACGAAGAAGCAGACGATGACGGTCAGCCAGGCGAGGAACATCACGACGATGGGCGTGATGTTGATGAACACCTCGGGAAAGCCGGCCATCTCGCTGATCTGCTGGAGGATGGGCATGCCGGCGTCGATGCCGGTCTTGGCGAGATGTCCCGGTTGCAGGAACGTCTCCATGCTCACGGTCGAGCCTGTGGCCGTCAGTCCGAGGCCCGCGAACGAGCGGAACACGATGCCGGCCAGCAGGTTGAAGTTGCCGATGATGTAGGCGAAGGCGCCGACATAGAGCACCTTGCGGATGAGCTTTGCCATCACGTCTTCGCCTTGACCGGTCGCGTGGCCGAGCGCCCAATACAGTCCGGCGAGTGTCATGTCGATCGCCACCAGCGTCGCGGTCAGGAACGCGACTTCGCCGCGCAGCAGGCCGAAGCCGGAGTCGATGTAAGTCGAGAAGACATTGAGGAAGTGGTCAATGATCGAAACGTCGTTCATGGCCGTTCCTCCGTCGGCACATCGGGGCCGTCGAAGCTGGCCGGGATAGAAGGCAGGTCCGCCAGTGTTTGGTATTCGTCGGGTCCGGACTGCCCTGAGAGGAACCGGCGTAGGTCCGCTTGGTTCACACGCGCGCAGAACGCGCCGTCGTGTTCGCCGCTGCGGCACTGCGTGCGCAGCGCATGCAGCTGTACCGGATCGGCGGCCAGTGCATCGACCGAAAGCGCCAGCGGCCGATCGCAGCCGGCCAGCAGGCACGCGAAGGCGAACAGGACGGACGCGCGTTTCAAAGCCGTGCCGATCAGTTGCCGTAGAAGTTCACTGGCTGCGGCGTGTACGCCGTGCCGGTGCCGAGAAAGCGTTGCGTCACCTCGCGGCCACGTTCGACGGCGGCGGCCTGGCGCGCGAGTTCCAGCGACACGGCGCGTCCTTGCGTGAGTTGGAGCTGCTGACCCTGGATGGACTGCTTCGCCTGCAAGGCGAGAAGCTGGTTAGTTGCTTGCATCGCCTGCAGAGCGCCGGTGGCCGACTGGCTCCGACCGACAAGATCGGTCAGCACGCTCTCGTCCTCGGTCACGTTCTGCGAGACCTGCGCTTGCATCCGCATCGCGGTCTGCAAGCCTTCGAGCGTGTTCTGCCATCGCTGATGCGCGTCCTGATACATCTGATTGCCGCTCACGGTCGCGGCGTACTGCTCGGGGTACAGGCGCGCGAACTGCTGATCCATGTTCTGCACCTGGAACGCGAGCCCTTGCGCCTGCGCAATGAGCTGCTGAGTGGTCGCCAGGTTCGTGCGCAACTGGCTGACCACGTTGAACGGCAGGCTCTCTAGATTGCGCGCCTGATTGATCAGCGACTGCGCCTGGTTCTGGAGTTGCCGGACTTGGTTGTTGATCTGCTCCAGCGTGCGAACGGCCGTCAGCGTGTTCTGCACGAGATTGGTCGGATCGACGACGACCCATTGCGCGTGCGCAGCGGGCATAACGCCGATGAACGCAGCAACAGCAAGGGCGAGAAAGCGAATCTTCATAGCGAAATCTCCTGTGGTTGTGAAGCAAGGAAGGACGCGGCGGATGGCGCGGACGGCAGCAGGTCGGCCGCCCAATCGAGGCCGCGGTGGCGCAGCCAGGCGCCGGCGAAGCCCGGTGCTCCAGCGTCGTTCAGCACGCGGTCAATGGCGCGCTGGTCTTGGGGCGTCGAGGCGCCGGCGAACGCGAGCGCGACCGGCCCCAGGTCGAGGTCGAACAGGCGATTGCCTGCGCGGGATTGGTAGTAGTAGTCGCGCTTGGGCTCCGCGGTGGCGACGATCTCGATCTGTCGGCTGTTGAGGCCGAAGCCTTCGTAGATCGCGCGAATCTGCGGCTCGGTCGCCTGCGGGTTCGGCAGGAAGATGCGGCCGGCGCAACTCTCGATGATCGCCGGCGCGATGCTCGAATCCTTGATGTCGGCCAGCGACTGCGTGGCGAAGATGACGCTGACGTTCTTCTTGCGCAGCGTCTTGAGCCACTGGCGGATGCGCGCCGCAAACA
>JAFEEP010000605.1 GCA_018241045.1 Pseudomonadota bacterium
ATCTTGTCGGTCAGGTTCGGCGCGCCGACCTGGCGACTGCCCTTGGCGTCGGCGCCGTGACAGACCGCGCAGTTGGCGCTGAAGATCGCCTGGCCGGCCTGGCTGGCGGCATTCGGCTTGGCCGATCCCGACAGGGTCAGGACATAGCTGGCAACCTCGTCGATCTGCGGCGCGGTCAGGATACCGTCCTTGCCGAACGAGGGCATCTGGCTGGTGCGCGTTTCAGCGTCGCCGGGCTGGCGCACGCCGTGCATCAGGGTCTGGTGGATCTCGTCCAGGTTGCCGCCCCACAGCCAGTCGTCATCGTTGAGGTTGGGATAGCCAATGCCGCCTGCGGCGCCCGAACCGTGGCACTGCACGCAGTTCTGCAGGAAGGCGGCGTGCCCACCGGCGACGGCCTTGGCCAGCAGATCCTTGTTTGCCGGGACCTGGCTCAGCGGCATGGCCGCAAGCTGGGCCCGCACCGCGGCGCGCCCGGCCTCTGCCGCCTGCATTTCCTTGGTCAGTTGCCCGCGGCTGGACCAGCCCGCGACACCGGGCGTCGCGGCATGGAGCAGCGGGATCGCCGGATAGACCACGACATAGCCCACCGAGAAGATCACGGTCAGCCACAGGATGATCAGCCACCAGCGCGGCAGCGGGTTGTTCAGTTCCTCGATTCCGTCCCATTCGTGACCCATGGTCTCGACGCCGGTCGTCTCGTCAATACGCTTATTCGCCATGGTCTTTACCCCCAAGGTCATCATCGGCGAAAATCATGTTCGCGGCTTCGTCGTTCGCGCGCCGCGCGCCGGGCCGGAACGGCCAGGCGATCAGCACCGCGAAGACCAGCACCATCGCGCCCAAGGCCCAGCTATCGGCGAAGTGCCGCAGCCCCTCATAAGTGGAATGCCCGCTCACCGACCCTTCTCCTTGGCCAGTTCCTCCTGGGCCTTGGCGCTGTTGACGTCGACCATGGTGCCCAACACCTGAAGATAGGCGATCAGCGCGTCCATTTCCGTCAGGCGGCCCGGGTTGCCGTCAAAGTCGCGGACCTGCGCCTTGGGATAGCGCTTGATCAGGTCGGCGGTGTCGGCAGACGGATCGGCCTGGGCCTTGAGATCGTCGTTGGCCTTGTCGATGTCGGTCTTGGTATAGGGCACCCCCACCCGGTAGAGCGCGGTCAGCTCGGCGGTCATGTCACCCGCGTTGAGGTCGTTCTTCGCGAGGAAGGCATAGGGCGGCATCACCGATTCGGGCACCACGGCGCGCGGATCGGTCAGGTGCTGGACGTGCCATTCGTCGGAATACTTGTTGCCGACGCGGGCCAGATCCGGCCCGGTCCGCTTCGAGCCCCACTGGAACGGGTGATCGTACATCGATTCCGCGGCGAGGCTGTAGTGGCCATAGCGTTCGACCTCGTCACGGAACGGACGGATCATCTGGCTGTGGCACAGATAGCAGCCTTCGCGCACGTAGATGTCGCGCCCCGCCTGCTCGAGCGGGGTATAGGGCCGCATCCCGTCGACCTTCTCGATCGTGTTGTCGATCCAGAACAGCGGCGCGATCTCGACGATGCCGCCGATCAGCACCGCGATGAAGGCGCCGACGCCCAGCAGGGCGACATTGCGTTCCAGCTTCTTGTGGCCGGCCCACAGTTCCTTGGGGGCCTGGTTGTCGGTGGTTTCCGAAGTCATTGGATCGTGTCCCTTCAGGCTGCGGGCGCGGCGATGGGCAGCGGATGGTCGGCGGCGGGATCATAGGCGGACTGGCCCAGCGGCTCTTCCTCGCGCTGCTTGCCCGCGATGGTCTGCCAGACGTTGTAGGCCATGATCAGCCCGCCGGTCAGGAACAGCAGCCCGCCGAACCCGCGCATCACATACATCGGATGCATCGCGGCGACGGTTTCGGCAAAGCTGTTCACCAGATAGCCGTCGGCTCCGTATTCGCGCCACATCAGCCCCTGCATGACGCCCGCGACCCACATCGCCGCCGCGTAGAAGACGATGCCCAGGGTGGCGAGCCAGAAGTGCCAGTTGATCATCCGCACCGAATACATCCGTTCGCGGTTCCACAGGCGCGGGGTGAGGTAATAGACCGCCGCGAAGGTGATCATCCCGTTCCAGCCGAGCGCGCCGGCGTGGACGTGGCCGATGGTCCAGTCGGTATAGTGCGACAGGCTGTTTACCGCCTTGATCGACAGCATCGGCCCTTCGAAGGTGGCCATGCCGTAGAAGGCCATCGCGAAGACCATCAGGCGGATGATCGGATCGGTGCGGACCTTGTCCCAGGCGCCGTTGAGCGTCATCAGGCCGTTGATCATCCCGCCCCAGCTCGGCATCCACAGCATGACCGAGAAGACCATGCCCAGCGTCTGCGCCCAGTCGGGCAGCGCGGTGTAGTGCAGGTGGTGCGGACCCGCCCAGATGTAGAGGAAGATCAGCGACCAGAAGTGGATGATCGACAGGCGGTAGCTGTAGATCGGGCGTCCGGCCTGCTTGGGGACGAAGTAGTACATCATCGCCAGGAAGCCGGCGGTCAGGACGAAACCGACCGCATTATGCCCGTACCACCACTGGGTCAGCGCATCCTGGACGCCCGCAAAGGCGCTGTAGCTCTTGGAGCCGAGCCAGCTCACCGGCATCGACAGATTGTTGACGATGTGCAGCATCGCGATCGTCAGGATGAAGCTTAGGTAAAACCAGTTCGCCACATAGATGTGCGGCTCGCTGCGCTTCAGAATCGTGCCGCCGAACACGACCAGATAGGCGATCCAGACGATAGTCAGCCACAGGTCGACATACCATTCGGGCTCCGCATATTCGCGGCCCTCG
>JAFEEP010000606.1 GCA_018241045.1 Pseudomonadota bacterium
AGGTGCCGATATCGGTCGCCGGATTGGTCACCACCAGCCCGGCGAGCGCAAGGACCAGCACCCCCTGGCACAGCAATATCCAGCTCTTGCGGCGGCCCAGTGCCTCGATCAGCGGCAGCGGCATCCTGTCCACCACCGGCGACCACAGGAACTTGAAGGCATAGGACAGCCCGATCCAGCTCAGCACGCCGATCGTCGCCATCTTGATCCCGACCTCGCCCAGCCAGGCGGTGATCGTGCCGACCAGCAGGGCATAGGGCAGGCCCGAGGAAAACCCGAACCCCAGCATACAGGCCGACTTGCGGTTCTGAAGCGCCACCCTGAGCAATTTCAATCCCTTGGGACGTTCGACCTTGGCGGCTTCTGCCATGCTGTTCCTCATCTGCGAATTAGCCCGCGAACCTAGCCGGGTTTTGCGCTATGACCAGCCTTGATGGAACGGATCGCGACTTTGCCGGGGACAACCCCCACCGCGGGCCAACTGGCCCTGGCCCGATTGATCGCCGAGGGGTGCAGCCGCCCCAACCTGGGCGTCACCACGGTTCCCGCCGCGGTCTATACCGATCCGCAGCATTGGGCGCGCGAGAAGGCAACGCTGTTCGATCGCCTGCCGCAGGTGCTCTGTCCCTCGGCGCTGATCCCCGATCAGGGGATGAGCGTGCCGCACGACGCCACGGGGCGCCCGCTGCTGATCACCCGCGATGGGGATGGCCAAGTTCACGTGTTCCTCAACGTCTGCCGCCATCGCGGCACCCGGTTGGTCGAGGGTGAGGACGTGCAATGCGGCAAGCGGCTGACCTGCCCCTATCACGCCTGGACCTATGCGCTTGACGGGCGGCTGCTCGCCCTCCCCCGCCCCGAAACCTTCCCGGGGCTCGACAAGGCCGACTACTCGCTGGTCGAGCTGCCAAGCTGCGAAGCGGGCGGCTTGATCTGGTACGCCCCGCAGGCCGATGCCGATTTCGGCGAGGTGCGCGAACTCGGTGCGGACTTCGATGCCTTCGCCATGCGCGACCTGCATCTGTTCGCACGCCAGACCCATGATGTCGCTGCCAACTGGAAGCTGATCATGGACGCTTTCCTTGAAAGCTACCACGTCGCCCGGCTCCACGCCCGCACGATCGGACCGTTCTTCAAGGACGGGGTCACCAGCGGCGACCAGATCGGCCCTCACCAGCGCAGCCTGGTCTGCCGCGCCGAGGAACTGGACGGGGTCGACATGACCGACATGGCCGCGCTGCGCCGGGTCGGCACCTTTGCCTACCAGTTGTTCCCCGCAGCCGTTGTGATCATGAGCCCCGACTACGTCAACGTGATGACGCTATGGCCGCAGACACATGACCGCACCCTGGTTGAGGATTTCATGCTGATCCCCGAAGCGCCGCAAAGCGACAAGGCGCGTGACCACTGGCAGCGGTCGTGGACCCTGCTCGACGGCGGGGTCTTTGCCGGTGAGGATTTCCGCGCCGCCGCGCTGGGCCAGCAGGGGCTGGAAGGCGGGGCGATCAGCGAACTGACCCTCGGCACGCTGGAGGGCGGGATTCGCCGGTTGCACGAGATCATCGAGGAACAGATGGCGCTGGCCGAGAGGTAGGCGCGCGCAACGCTTCCCCCGCGCCCGGCTTGCCGCTAAGGCCCGCCCATGACAGCTTCCGACAAACCCCGCGAAGGCGACCGTATCGCCAAGCTCCTCGCCCGTGCGGGTATCGCCAGCCGCCGCGAGGTCGAGCGGATGATTACTGATGGCCGGGTGAAGATCGGCGAGGAACTGGTCACCACCCCGGCGACGCTGCTTACCAGCCTCAAGGGCGTTACGGTCGATGGCAAGCCGGTCAAGGCGCCCGAGCCGCCGCGGCTGTTCGTGTTCCACAAGCCCGCCGGCCTGATCACCGCCGAGCGCGATCCCGCCGGGCGCCCAACGATCTACACCGCATTACGCAACGCCCTGCCCGCCGATGCGCGGCGGGTGATGCCGATCGGGCGGCTCGACTTCAACACCGAGGGGCTGCTGCTGCTGACCAACGACGGCGGGCTGAAGCGGACGATGGAACTGCCCGCGACCGGCCTGCCGCGCACTTATCGCGCGCGCACCTTCGGCGCGGTCACGCAGCAGCAACTCGAAGACCTGATCGAGGGGGTCGAGATCGAAGGGGTGCGCTATGGCCGGATCAACGCCAACATGGAGCGCAGCACCGGGCGCAACCAGTGGATCGAGGTGACCATCACCGAAGGCAAGAACCGCGAAGTGCGCCGCGTGCTCGAACACCTCGGGCTTGAGGTCAGCCGTCTGATCCGCACCGCCTACGGTCCGTTCGAACTGCTCGACCTGCCGCGCGGGGCGGCGGTGGAAGTGCGCCAGATCGAGGTCGAGCGGTTCATGCGCGGCTTGAAGGGCCACGGTGCGCCCGCGCCGACGCGTCCTGACCGCGCCCCGCCACGCTCCGGCCCGGCCCCGCAAAGAAGCGCCCGCCGGGCCGCCGCGGCGACTGCATCGCGCGGCCCAGCCCCATCGCGCGGAGGCAAGCGCAAGTGAGCCTGCGGATCGTTGCGGGCGAATGGCGCGGGCGCAAGTTGCAGGCCCCGGCGGGTGATGCCACCCGGCCCACCGCCGACCGCACCCGCGAAACGCTGTTCTCGATGCTGGTCAGCAGGCTTGGTTCGTTCGAGGGGCTGGCGGTGGCCGACCTGTTCGCCGGATCGGGTGCGCTGGGGCTTGAAGCACTGTCGCGCGGCGCGGCAAGCTGCGTCTTTGCCGAGCAGGATCCCGCCGCGATCCGCGCCCTGCGCGCCAATGTCGCCGCGTTGCGGGCCGCCGATCGTTGTGACGTA
>JAFEEP010000607.1 GCA_018241045.1 Pseudomonadota bacterium
GCATAGACCGGTGTTTCGACGCGCGCGCGCGGTCAAACGGGTTAACTCCTGATTCCCGGCCTGCACCGGCCCAGCCCGTGCGACTCTTTGGCGCAGGGCCGGCCAGGCAAAGGCATGACGCGTGCCGTCGACAACGTGCGCGCGCCCGGCAATCGGGCGTTCAGCGCAAGGCATAGGCAACGACATGGGTCGCAACGCTCCTCTTGCTGGTCATGTCGGCTTCGCGCCCCGAAACCATGACGATCATCTGCCGCCCCGATCGCGGTGCGCGATAGGTGATCGGCGTGGTCTGGTTACCCGCAGGCAGCCTGTCCGACCACAGTTCGTGGCCGGTAAGGCTGTCGATTGCCCGCAGGCGACGATCGCCAACGGCCCCGATGAAGGTGAGGTCTGTCGCGGTCGTGATCGGCCCGCCCACCACCGGCGGCGCGCCAATCACGAAGGGAAGATGCGAAGCGATGCCGAACGGTCCGACGCCCTCCGCCGTGCCGAGCGGCCTTTCCCAGACGACCTTCCGGCTGCGCAGATCGACCGCCGTGAGCATGGTATAGGGCGGCTCTTGGCAGGGAACGCCCAGCGCTGTCATGAATGGCCCGCCATAGGCGCCATAGGGCGTGCCTGCCTGGGGATAGTCGAACGGCTTGCCGCG
This sequence comes from Pseudomonadota bacterium, assembly GCA_018241045.1. Classification (GTDB taxonomy): domain Bacteria; phylum Pseudomonadota; class Alphaproteobacteria; order Sphingomonadales; family Sphingomonadaceae; genus Novosphingobium. The sequence continues at coordinate 650 of JAFEEP010000607.1, forward strand.
CTGCGGAGCGTCGCGAGGAGCGAGTTGGATCACGGTCGCGAGCCGCAACGAGGGCGCAATCAGCAGGTTCCGCCCATTGTCGATGGACAAGCCACCCCAGTCGACACCGCCAAGCTGGCTGGGGTAGATGATCGAACCTTGCAGCGATGGCGGCGTGTAGATTCCATCGTAGCGCAGGCGGTGGAACTTGCGCCTGCACAGCAATTGGTCAAACGGCGATATGCCCCACATCGCCGCTTCGGTCAGCGGCGGACCACCGACATCGGGCATTCCGAGCGAGAACGGTTGGGTCGGCGATGTCCGTTCGCCAGCGACGTCGGTTTGCGGAACCGGCTTTTCGACAACGGCGGTCAGCGGCGCGCCGGTACGACGGTCAAGGACGAACAACTGGCCCGACTTGGTCGCCTGCAGCAGCGCCGGAACCGGGCCGTGATCCGTCGGCATATCGAAGAGGACTGGCTGGGCAGAGGTGTCATAGTCCCACAGGTCGTGATGCACGAACTGGTAGGACCAGTGAACCTTGCCGGTCCTGACCTCCAGCGCAACGATCGAGCTGGAATATTTCTCCCAGGCAGGCTGGCGATAGCTGGCGACGAAATCAGGGGTTGAATTGCCGGTCGGGATATAGACCAGCCCCAAGGCCGGGTCGGCGCTGAGCAAAGTCCACGAATTGGGCGTTCCACGGGTGTAGGTCGCAGGTGCGATGGGCTCGCCGCTCTCGGAGGGCTGCCCAAGATCCCAGGCCCAGGCCAGCTTTCCATTTCGCGCATCGTACGCGCGAATCACGCCGGACGGTTCGCCCGTGGCAAGGTTGTCCTGAACCAGGCCACCGATCACTGCAAGGCCATCGACCACGATCGGCGGCGAGGTCTGGTAGTATTGCCCTTGGGGAACCGGGCCCAACCCCACCTTGAGCGAAACTTCCCCGCGCTGGCCAAAATCCTCACAGGCTTGACCCGTCTCGGCATCGATGGCCATCAACCTGGCATCGAGCGTGGCGAACAGGATGCGCCGGGCGCAGGGATCCTGGGTCTTGGCTCCCGAAGCAGCCGCAGTCGCATAGTAGGCCACCCCGCGACAGATCCCCGTCGGAACCCCAGTCAGGTCGACCCGTGGGTCGTGGCGCCAGAGGAGGTGGCCATCCTCGGCATCCAGCGCAACGATGGTATTGTTGGCGAGGCAGACGAACAGCTTTCCATCGACTTCTATGGGGACGGCCTCGTCCCGAAACCTCGGGGCGGCGTTCGAACTCACGGAGTCCGGTTCCTGGAACGTCCAGACCCGCTTCAGATTTCGAACGTTGTCGCGGTTGATTTCCGCCAGGCTTGAAAACTTGGCCGCACCGGGATCCTGCCCGATGCTGGTCCACCCCTCGCCGCCGTATGATTGCGCCGAACGGGCAGCAATCGAGGGGCCGCTTGCCTCCTTGGATCGCAAGGCGCCCTGAGCCATGACAAGCGCAGCGAACCCCGCAACGACTGCCGCGACACCAGTCGGATAGGCCGCAATAGGCAATCTCAAGCCGCGATTTGCTCCATCCGCCCGCAGGCGATCCCGGATCAGCGGAAGCGCATAGAGCGGCAACAGCACGGTAATGAAGTTGACGCGAGGAAGGATCGCCCAACCGTCGAACCCGACCTCCGCCACGGCCCAGATCCAGGTGGCGATGAAGTTCAGCCCGGCGAGATGGATCGCCGAATCCCGCCGACGAAAAAGCTGAAGGCCGGAGAGCAGCAGCAGCGCCCCGCTGAACGCGAAGAACACGCTGCCGCCTTGCAAGGCAAGCTGACTGCCCAGGCCAACCATCACGAGGCCGGAACAGGCGACTCCCGCAGCAAACAGACAGAACAGCAGAGTGGATAGTCGGGACTTCACATATGCATACTATGGCACATTATCGGGCTGTAAATCCACCTTTCCGGGGTAATTCCAGTGGCCCGTCTTGCGTCCGATTACTGGTTCCGTCCTGCCCCGCGACCGCATAGTCTGGCGTCGCGAATTGAACGACCCGAGCGGAGGGTGAAATATGAGCGAGAACTTCCAGATCGGCGATCATGTGACATGGAACTCCGAAGCTGGCCACGTCAGCGGACGGATCATCGCGGTCCACACCGCCGATGTCGACTACAAGGGCTATATCCACCACGCCAGTCCCGCCGTGCCGCAATATGCGATCAAGAGCGACAAGACCGATCACGTCGCGCTGCACAAGGGTTCCGCCCTGCGCAAGCTGGATGACTGATCGCTACAGGTCGAGCGCGTGGATGGCCTGGCGGACATGGGGCACCAGATCGGCCTCGAACCAGGGATTGCGCACCAACCAGGGTTGATTGCGCGGTGAGGGGTGCGGCAACGGCAACCAGCCCTGGGGAAGATAGTCCCGCCAGGCCCTGACCGTGTCGCCCAGCGTCGCCTTGCGGCGCGCGCCCAGATAGCGTGCCTGGGCATATTGGCCGACCAGCACGGTCAGGCCGACGTGGGGCAATTGTGCGCGCAACCGGTCGTGCCACAGGGGCGCACATTCGCTGCGCGGCGGGTTGTCGCCCGATGCGGCCTGGCCCGGATAGCAGAACCCCATGGGCATGATGGCGACCTTGCCGGGATCGTAGAATGCCTCGACCGAAAGGCCGAGCCAGTCGCGCA
>JAFEEP010000608.1 GCA_018241045.1 Pseudomonadota bacterium
ATCCTTCAGGAACGTGTCGAGCTTCTCGGGCGTCCAGGCGCCCCCGGCGTTCGCAAGCGCCGGGGAATAAGGGAAGCCCGGCGCGCTACCGATCCTGCGGCCGACCACTGCGACGAGCTGCGGCCCGGCCGGCGACGGTGTCGCGGGGTCGGCCGAATGGCACACCGCGCAGTTGCTGAACAATTTCTTGCCCGCTTCGACCTGGCTCGCGTCGGCGGCCAGGGCGCTATAATCGCCCGTCGGCTCGGCCGCGGCGGCAGCGGAGGTCGCGGCGCCGGCTTGCGCGCTGCCACCTTTGCTTTCGTCGGCCGGCTTCGAGCAAGCGGTAGCCGCGGTCAGCGCGAGGCCCGCCAACAGCGCCAGACGATATTTGCCGATATGACCGTTATCCATTTGTCGCATCCTCTTTCGCAAGCTTTTGGGTCACTTCGCGGCAAGCGCGGATGCCGCTTTCCACCGCTCCGTCGATATAGGAGTGCCAGCCGTCGGCCGTGGCTGCGCCGGCGAAGAACAGCCGGTCCTCCGCCGTCGCCATGTCCTTGTATTTCTGGAACCAACCCGCCTTGTAGGACGGCCAGGCCTGCTTCGAGAACGGATCCTTGACCCAATTGTAGGGCGCCGTGTCCGTGACCTCGACGCCGGGATGGATCTTGCGCAGTTCGGCGGTGACGGCGTCGTGATCGTTCATGTCGATCAGCGACTGCCGCCCCAGCGTCGCCTTCAGGATCGTGCCGATATCGTCATTGAACTCCTCGGTCTGGATCGCGTTCAACGGATTGGGATCGTCGCAGAAGGTGAATGTGTTGCCGAGGTTTTTCTTCACCCGCATGTACATCGTCGCGCCATCGCACATTTCCGCATTGTCGATGAAAGCCCGTTTGGCGGCGGAGAGCCCCGGCTTGAACACGATGTCGGGATAGACCTTGGTCGGCAGCGTAAAGACCGCCGCCCTTGCTTCCACCGTCTGACCGTCGGCAGTGCGCAAGGTGACGCCCTTGGCGTTCTGTTCGACTTCCTTGACCACCGTGCCGAGCTGCACATCGGCCTTGCTGTCATCAAGGATCGCCTTGGCCAGCGCGGCGGTGCCCCCGTTGGCGATATGCCAGTGTTTCTCCGAGTCCGTGAAGGTGTAGGAATCCCACGACGCGAGGGCCAAGAGCTTGACGAAGCTCGTGTAGCTGAACGCCTCTGTCGGCGCGCCGGCATAAAGCACCAGCTCGGCGTTCAGTGCCGCTTTTTGCAACGGGTCGAGGCCCAGCGTCGCAATGTGCGCGGCAGCCGAGACGCCGTCGCCCTTCAGGACGTCGGGATTGGTGAAAGGCGCATAAGGCTGGGGAAACAGGGTGCGCGAGTTGGCGCCGAACTTGTTGAACGCATCGTTGTAGAGCGCATCGAACGCGGCCGGCGCGACATCGTGAACCTTTCCGTCCGAGGTCATTATGTAGGACGCGTCGAGATCGTAGAGCGGAACTTCGTGAAAGCCGAAGCCGTAGCGCTGCATTTCCGCGAACACGTGCGGCTGGACCCAGTGGACCGACGATCCTCCCAGCTCGATCTTGCGACCAAGGAATTCGCTGGTGAACGTGCGCCCGCCGATGCGCGGCCGCGCTTCCAGCACGACGACCCGCCAGCCCTTGGCGGCAAGATCGCGCGCCGCGGTGATGCCGGCGTAACCCGCGCCGATGACGGCAACATCGTAAGGACCGCCTTTGCCGCCGCCCTCGCGCGTCTCCCGTCCCGGATTCTCCTTGGCGCAGCTCGCCAGCGCTACCGCGCCGGCTGCGGCGGCGCCGAACTTCATCACCGAACGCCTGTCGACCGATTGATCCGCCGTACGTCCCTGCTTTTCCAAATCGCTGGTCACGACATTTCCTTTTCCATAATCCGCAGCCCGCCTTGTCAAGCCGCCGCGTTGATCACTTGAATGCGGGTAAATTCCATCAGCCCCTCGATACCGCCTTCGGTTCCGACGCCGGACTGTTTCGCGCCGGAGAACGGGATATCGGGCTGGATGGCAACATGTTGGTTGATCCAGACGGTTCCGGCGTCGAGATCGCGTGCCAGCGCGCGCGCGCGATCCACATCGCGTGACCAGATCGAGGCGCCAAGCCCGTACGGCCCGGCGTTGGCGCGGGCGATCGCATCTGCTTCATCCGAGAAGCGGAGCACGGGGACGATTGGCCCGAACTGCTCGTCAGCGACCAGGCGGGCGTCGTCGTCGAGATCGGCAATGACCGTCGGCTCGATGAAAAAGCCAGGACGATTGGCAATATGGCCGCCGGTAAGTACGGTTCCTTGCGCCGCCGCTTCTTCCATGAACTCGCGCACTTTGCCGAACTGCGCGCCGTTCTGGATGGGCCCCAGGGTAACCCCGTCCTCGTCCCCCGCGCCGAGCTTCAATGCCTTTGCCGCGGCGACCAAGCGATCGCAAAAGGCGCTATAGACTTCGTCGGCGACATAAAGACGCTTGGGCGCCGCGCAGATCTGGCCGGCGTTGAGGAACGCGGTGGCGGCCAGGCCCTGGGCCGCGCGATCGACATCTGCGTCCTTGAGGACAATGGCCGGGTCGTTGCCGCCCAACTCCAACGTCACTCGCTTCAATGTCTCGGCCGCGCCTTGCATCACGCGCTTGCCGGTCCCGGTCGAGCCGGTGAAGGAAATCTTCGCAATGTCGGGGTGGCTCGTGAGGAGCGAGCCGAGATCGTTGTCGTCGGCAATGACATTGAACACGCCGCGGGGAAAAATCGCGCTTCCCAGCCGGCCCAGCTCGAGACTGGTCAGCGGCGTAGTCGGCGCCGGCTTCAAGACTACGGTATTGCCGGTCAGCAGCGCGGGCGCGAATTTGTTGCTCGCCAGGATCAGCGGATAATTCCAGGGTGTAATCGCGCCGACAACACCCAGCGGGCGGCGCGCGATCTCGTAGCTGCCATTGGCATGATCTCGCGTTGCGGCCGGCAGGTCGAGGCTGGCGTAATAGCGGATTCCCGCCACCGTCGCGCCAACTTCGAAGCGTGCTTCCGCCAGGGGTTTGCCTTGCTCCATGACCAGGAGATGGGCCAGGCGCTCGGCCTCGTCCTCGATCGCCTGGGCGAACCGCACGAGGCAGTCCCGGCGCGTGTTACAGGACGTTGCCGCCCAGGCGGGAAAAGCGCGCCGCGCCGCAGACACGGCAGCCTCGAGTTGAGCGGCGTCGGCCGCCGGGGCGGTCGTGAACGGCTCGCCCGTAGCGGGATTGACGACATCGATCGTCCTGGCGCCCTCGACCAGTTGCCCATCAATAAGCATTTTATAATCGTGCATGGCTTGCCCAGTTCCAATAGCGGGTTGCACCGGAACGCGGTTGCCGCCCCGATCGATCGATCCAGTTGCCGCGCTCACGGCCGGGAACACCCGGCGGTTTGGAAGCCGGCAGACAAGGTAGGCTCGGCTTCGCATGCTGGGCGATATGCCCCAACGCTCACCACGGCATGGTTTGTACGCACTACAGCAGCGGACCTTGCCGCGCGCCGCCTGCCGGATAGATCCTGGCGCATTTCATGCTCCTCTCGCCGCGTGTCAGGGCCTTTGCGGCCTCACCCCTCCGCAATCGACTCAGTCGCGGACGCCTCGAATTCGTAGCAATTCTGTGATAGTCCGCAACTAATTTATGCAGGTGCCGATTTTGTTCTGGTGAAAATTCGCGCGCTCTTACTGAGAAAGGGCCGCTCCAAAAAGTTACATAATATGTTGAAAAATCGATATAAAAAGCGTTTCTGCAATCGGCCGCGCCGTGGGCGCGACGGCCCGGGAGTAATCGTGCCGCGCGGACGGCAAGGGTTATCATAATTCATTACAAGGATAATTTATCAGCTCGCAACGTGCGGGCGTCGGGGCTCAGGATGTCGCTAATCGCACTAAATAGCCAAGTTGGAAGGCGCGGATAGAGCCACGGTCTGATCGGGAGCGATCGGTAAGCCGCCGCCTATCCTCTTCAGCATTCGCTTTATAGGGCTCAATCGAGCGGATAGGGCCGGTTGCCTATCGTTCCGCCAGTTGTGGATGGGGCGGTGGCGCACGAGACGACGCTGTAACCGATTTTTCAATTGACACCGTCGTAAATTCGTCGTTTGAATAATAAATTCAATTCGGGGATCGAGGATGCCGGCCGGCTGGTTCAGGCATACGTTCATGGTAGCCGGAACCGCAGCCGCGGCGCAGCTGCGCTTTCACCGGACGAAATGACGGCCGGGCCGGCAAGAAGAGAGTAAAATAATGACTCAATCGGCAAAAATAGATTTCTTGTACCTGTCAGAACAGGACATGATTAAGGCCGGTGTGACGGACATGGCGGCGTGTGTCGACACGATGGAGGAGATGTTCGGCCTGCTGTGGCACGGGGATTACCGCATGGCCGGAGCGAACAATGACTCCCATGGCGCGATGGTCTTGTTCCCCGAGAATCCGCCGTTTCCCGAGATGCCGCGGGGAACGGCAGACCGGCGTTTCATGGCTATGCCCGCTTATCTCGGCGGGCGGTTTCGCGCCGCCGGCGTGAAATGGTACGGATCCAACCTGGAAAATCGCGAGAAGGGTCTGCCGCGCTCGATCCTTACGTTCGTGCTCAACGATGCCGATACGGGCGCCCCGCTGGCATTTATGTCGGCCAATCTGCTGTCGGCTTACCGGACCGGCGCGATCCCGGGGGTCGGCGCCCGTCATCTCGCCCGCAAGGATTCCAAGGTTTTCGGCCTCATGGGCCCCGGCGTCATGGGCAGGACGACGCTGATGGCGCTGCGTGCGGTCCGTCCGGGCATCGATACGGTAATGATCAAGGCGCGGGGGCAGGCGAGCCTCCAAAGCTTCCTAGACTGGCTGAAGACGGACGTGCCCGAGGTCGTGAACGTCGAGATCGTCGATACGATCGAGGAAGTCGTGCGCGGTTCCGACGTGGTCAGCTACTGCGGTTCGGGCGCGGCCGGTGATCCGGCGACATATCCGATCGTCAAGCGCGAATGGGTCAAGCCCGGCGCGTTCCTGGCGATGCCATCGACCTGCGAGATCGACCCGGCGATGGAAGCCAAGGACGTTCGCAAGGTCGCGGACAACACCGGCCTTTATGAAGCCTGGTTCGACGAGCTGCCCAAGCCGGCGCACAACATAATACCGATCATCGGGGTCAAGTTCATGGACCTGATCGCGGAAGGCCGCATGGCGAAGGACGATCTCGAGGATCTCGGCCGCATCGTTGCCGGCGACGCTCCGGGCCGGCAGAATGACGACGAGATCATCATCCTGTCGGTCGGCGGCATGCCGGTGGAGGATGTCGCCTGGGGAACGGTCGTCTACCGCAACGCGCTTGCCCGCGGCATCGGCCAATCGCTCAATCTCTGGGATGAGCCGGTTCTTCGCTGAACCACGCGCCGGCTTCGGCTTTTGATGGCCTGGCCATATTTGAGTGGGAGATAACATGGTCGAGATCGTAAAGCTGAAGACGGGTTCGCGGTACGAGGATCTGGCGAGCTATTCGCGCCTGGTCCGGGTCGATAACCTGATTTTCGTTTCCAACACCGCTGGACGCAATCCCGTTACGCAGGAAATCCCGGAGGACGCGGCCGAGCAAACCGAACAGGTCCTGGCGAACATCGAGCGCGCGCTCTCGGCCGTCGATGCGAGCCTTGGCGATGTCGTCGCCTCGCGCATCTTCATTCAGAATCCGGCCGATACGCCAGCGATCATGGCGGTGATCGGAGAACGGTTCCGCGGCGTGGACCCGGCAATGACGCTCACCTGCCCTCCGCTCAGCTCGGCAGTCTACAAAGTCGAGATCGAAGTGACAGCCTATCGGGGGGCGTCGCAAGGCAATGTCGAAGTAAAACGAATATAGATTTCTATTCGGTTTCCCGTCGTGCTGCTCAGTTGTCAGCTTTCGGGTCCGACGGAAGGATAGCCTAGTGGCACCCCATATCGCGCCTATCAAAACATCCGATAATTTTCCTTCTTCCACCTCGGTCGTCATAATCGGCGGCGGGATCGTCGGCCTCGTCGCGGCGCTCACGCTTAGCGAGCGCGGGATTCCGGTCGTCGTGCTCGAGAAAGGCAAAGTCGCCGGCGAACAGTCGTCGCGCAATCAGGGCTGGGTCCGCAAGACCAGCCGCGCCCCGGCCGACGTGCCCCTGGCGGTCGCCGCCGACCGCCTTTGGGCGGATCTGCCGCAGCGAGTGGGGGCCGACGTCGGCTATCGGGAGGCCGGTATCCTGTTCCTGGCCCGGACCCAGGCGGAGATGGAGCCGCATGAGGCCTGGATCCGGTCAATCGAGCCTTTCGGGCTCGACTCCCGTCTCCTGACCCCAAGCGAGATCGACCGTCTGGTTCCCGGGGGGAGGGCAAGCTGGGCCGGCGGAATCTACACCCCGTCCGACGGGCGCGCCGAACCGTCGCTTGCCGCGCCGGCCATTGCCCGGGCCGCCATGGCGAAAGGCGCGATCATCGTCGAGAATTGCGCCGTGCGCTCACTCGTCCGCTCGGGTGGGCGGGTCGCCGGGGTCGTCACGGAGCGCGGCGAAATCAGCTGCGACACCGTCCTGTTGGCGGGCGGCTTGTGGTCCCGCCGGTTCCTTGGCAACCTCGGGATTGCCCTCCCGACTTTGCCGTTGACCGTGTCGGTGGCCCGGACCGCTCCCATGGAAGGACCGACCGAGATCGCGGTCGGCGGACCGGATTTTTCGTTTCGCAGGCGCGCGGACGGCGGGTTCGTCATTACCCAGCGCAGCGCCGTAAAGGCCCCGATCACGCTGGATCACCTGCTTATCGGGCGCAAATATCTCGGCTCGCTGAAGTCGCAAGGCCGCTACTTGCGGGTGGCTATCGGGCGCGATTTCATCGATGATCTCGCCCTGCCGCGCCGGTGGAAGCCTGCGGGCGTTTCTCCGTTCGAGCGCGTGAGGATAAAAGAACCAACAGTCGATGAAGGCGCCATTCGCGAAGCCTTCGTTGCCTTGAGCGCGGCCTGGCCGATCTTCGAGGGAGCCGAAATCGCCGAAGTCTGGGCAGGGACCGTGGATGTGACGCCCGATTCCCTGCCGATCATCGACCATGTCGCGGAAATCCCCGGTCTGGTCGTCTGCTCGGGCTTTTCGGGCCACGGTTTCGGAACCTCGCCAGCCGCCGGCGAGCTTGCCGCCGACATTCTGACCGGGTCGACCCCCATCGTCGACCCTCAGCCCTATCGCTTCTCGCGCTTTGGCGGCAGGCGCGCAGATGCGTGATCCGCGATATGACATTCTCTTCGAGCCCGTAAAGATCGGCCCCAAGACTGCCAAGAATCGCTTTTACCAGGTTCCGCATTGCACGGCGCTGGGAACGTTTTCTCCCCATGCGACGGCGAAGTTCCGCGAGATGAAGGCGGAAGGCGGTTGGGGCGTGGTCAATACCGAGCTCTGCATGATCCATCCGTCGTCGGACTCCTCGCCCAGCGGGGGAGAACGGCTTTGGTCCGATGACGACAAGCCCGGCCTTCGCCTCATGGTCGAGGCGGTGCAGAAGCACGGCGCCCTCGCCGGGTGCGAGCTGACCCATCAGGGCGCGATGGCTGGAAACCGCATGTCGCGAGAGCGGCCGATGTCGGCCTCGGCCAGGCCGGCGATGAACGTACCGGCAGTCGTCCGGCAGATGGACAAGCAGGACATCAGCGACGTCAGGCGGTGGCACCGCGCGGCCGCTCGTCGCGCTCGAGATATCGGCTTCGATATCGTGTATGTTTACGCCAGCCACATGATGGGCTTGCCGGGCGACTTCATTACTCAGCGGGTCAACCGGCGGACCGACGAATATGGCGGCGTGATCGAGAACCGCGCCCGACTCCTGCGCGAGCTGATCGAGGACGCCAAGGACGAACTCGGCTCCGACTGTGCCGTCGCCGTCCGTTTCGGCGTGGACGAAGGCATCGGCGATGCGGGCTATACATGTAGCGGCGACGGCCGACGGGTGGTCGAGATGCTGGCCGAGCTGCCCGATCTGTGGGACGTCAACGTTCAGAACATCAATCTCGACGTGATGACGGCGCGCTTTGCCGACGAAGGCTGGCAGGAACCATTCACCGCGTTCGTGAAACAGGTGACGACCAAGCCGGTGGTCGCGGTCGGGCGATATACTTCGCCCGACGGCATGGTGTCGCTGATCCGTAATGGATTGGTCGACCTGATTGGCGCGGCGCGCCCTTCGATCGCCGATCCCTTCCTGCCTAGGAAGATCGAGGAAGGCCGCACCGACGATATTCGCGAATGCATTGGCTGCAACACATGCCTGTCGATGCAATATATGGGCGGCGCCATTCGGTGCACGCAAAACCCGACATCCGGCGAGGAATGGCGGCGCGGCTGGCACCCTGAGCGCGTGCCCGCGAAAATGTCCGATAAACGCATCCTGGTAATCGGCAGCGGTCCTGCCGGGCTGGAAGCGGCTCTCACGCTGGGCCGCCGCGGCTATTCGGTGGCGCTGTCGGAACGAAACAATTTCCTCGGGGGTCGCTCGGTGCTGGAATCTGCGCTGCCCGGCCTCTCGACTTATCGGCGCGTCGCCGATTACCGGATCGGCCAGCTTCACAAGCTGGCCAATGTCGACATCTACCTGGGCAGCGAAATCCAGGGCTCGGACGTGCCCGACCTCGATTTCACGACGATCGTCGTGGCAACCGGAGCGAAGTGGGACCGGGACGGTATCGGGGCGGCGAACAGTTTTCCGGTCGCCGGTTGGGACCAGCCGCATGTCATCACCCCCCGTGTCGTGCTGGCCGGCTGCGCCATCGAAGGGCCGGTCGTCATCAACGACGACGAAGGCTACTACCTTGGCGGCGTGATCGCGGAAAAGCTGGCCCGGCAAGGCCTGGACGTCACGCTGCTTACGCCCGACCCGGAACCGTCCCCGCTGCTCAAATATACGTCCGAGCGGGAGGCGGTCCAACAAGCCCTGCTCAAGGCCGGCGTTAAGCTCGTGACCGCCCGGCGCTTGGCCGAGATCGGCGCGCAAGAGGTGGAAACCCGCTGCGTCTATACCGGCAATGCCGGCCGTTTGCCCGCCGCAACGGTTGTGATGGTCTGCATGCGGTCACCGAACGACGGCCTGCTTCACGATCTGCGTACAGCGGCGGCCGAAAGCGCTTCGCCGTTCACCGTTCACGCCATCGGTGATTGCTACGCTCCGGGCACGATCGCCGATGCGGTCCATTCGGGCCATCGGTTCGCACGCGAGATGGATCAGCCGCCGATCGGCGATATCAACTATCTGATCGAAAAGCCTTTCGTCCGCGCGGCCACCGACTGGGACCAATTCGCGAGTGGACGTTAAGGCCGAGCCCTAATGGGCCCGGCCCTCGATCCGCGGTCGGCTATCCTTTAAGATCGCTGTCGGCCCCTTCGAAGATCGAGCCCCGGATTTGCCGGCGAACCTTGCGCTTGAGCATTGACCAGGCAAGCTGCTTGCCGATCAGATCGAGAGGCCACATCGGCCAGCTCTTGGGCTGGCGATCGACGATCCAGAAGTCGGTGAGGTCGGTCGACCGCTCCGCCAACATGTCCGCAACGGTCTGGCCGTGGAGGTGGTTGATCGCCAGGCCGTGGCCCCAACATCCGGCGATATAGACCACGCGCTGATCGCCGACAGTGGTCAGATGGGGCACCATGTCGCGCGTTCCGGACATGTGACCGCCCCAGTTATGCGCCATCCTCACGTCGCGCAGGGCCGGGAATATGCGTTTGAGATGCGCCAGCGAAACATCCCCGCCTTTGGCGCTGACCGCCGGCTCCATCTCGCTGCGGACCGGATGGCCGCCGTAGTAGATGAAGTAGAATTGGATGCGCTGGTCCGCGGTGGGCGCCATGTAGTGAAACAGATCGAGCGAGCTTTCGATCGCATTGCCCTGTTTCCAGCCGATCTCCGCCCACTGCTGGTCCGAAAGCCGCTCCGTCACCGCGCCGCGCGCGAACACCGGCGCTTGGTAGGGAGCGAGTTCGCGGCCGACCGGGCCCTGCAACTGGTGCGTGAATGCGTTGGTGGCAATGACGACCTTGCCGGCGACAATCGACCCGCCCGGCGTCAGAACCCGCACGCCCCCTGGCCGCCGCTCGATATATGTCGCAGGGGTGTTTTCATAAACGGTGACCCCTGCCGCCTCTGCCAGGCCTTTAAGCGCGCGCACCTGCTTGCAGGGGTTGAGCAGGCCGAGGTCGGTATCGGCGATGGCCGCCTTGAAGTTGCTGTTTCCGTTGTAATGGGCCTGCACCTCCGGCCCCGCCAACCACGATACCGTGTCCACGCCGATGTCTTGGTAGGTGGAATACAGGCCGTGGAGATCGTCCACGCAGCGCTCGTCGAAGGCCACGCGCATCAGGCCGGGCGAGCGATAATCGCTGTCGATGCCGTTCTGCTCGATGATCTCGCGCGTGTAGCGCGTCGCCCGGCGGCAATAGGCGAAGGCCGCCTTGGATCGCTCGACCCCGTATTTCTTGCGGATGGACAACTGGTCCATACCGAACTGGGGCATGATCCAGCCGGCCGCGCGTCCGCTGGCCCCGAAACCGATGATCTCGCTCTCGATCAGGACGACTTTGCCGAGGCCGGCCTTGGCCGAATGCCAGGCCGACGAGAGGCCCGCGATGCCGCCGCCGATGACCAGGATGTCGCACCGCACATCCGTATCTAGGTCGCGGTTGGCGGAATAGTCGCCGAAGTCGCGGAGCCAGAAGGATTTTCCGGCGTGCGGCGGCGAGTGGCGGCTGGCCTGGCCAGGCGTGGAAGGGTCAAGCGCTATTGTCATCAGAGTCCCATTCCCAAACCGATCGTTTCATGAGCTGCTCGCGGCCGGCGCCAGGTCGCGCCGGCGGGATGTGCAATAAGCCACCAGGATCAGCGCGCCGATCGCAGGGATGGGAGCAATCATGAACACGACGGACATGGGATATCCGATCAGGATCAAGGCGCCGATCGCTGGGCCGACTGACTGAGCGATAACGTTCACAATATATATAGCGCGAGTATAATGTTCTTCCGGGTCGTTCTCTACAATCACGGACATATAGTAAGAAAGACCCATGTTGAACACGGATATATAGATCGAGAACGCTAGAATATATAAAGATATTTGGGTGGCTATATAGAACAACCACAGGGCGACGATAAAAAGTACGCTGGTAAGGACAAGCCATTTTATACGTCCGCCGGTAGCGCCGAAAATCGTCGGCAAGAGGCTACCGGGTAATGAAAATATGCACCCGATCGCGAAAGCACCGGCAACCCACTTGGATCCAGGCCATTGTCCAGCCCGACCCGTTCGGTGAAGCTGAAGCCGAGATTGGCGCTGATCGAGAAGAGCAGCAGCGCTGCCAGCCCGACCCTGCCGAGCAGTCTTACGTTCGATTGCCCGCCACCGTCGCGCAAGCTTGCGTCCTTGTCCTCGCGGCCGCGGAGATCGCGAGGAAGCAGCAGCGCCAGGGTGGCAGCGATGAACAGCCACAGCGCGCCGGTGGCAAGGCTGGCGCTATACCCGTAGCCGGTCCTTACCGCATCCAGCATCCAAATCGCAATTGCGGAAAGAACGATGCCGAGCGTGAGTCCTGCCCCGAATGCACGATCGGGAAATCGCGGCTCCGCCGATCAGAATGAAGGATCTGGCAGAGTTAGCGGGCGTTTCGACATCTACCATTTCGCGCGCACTTACCAATCATGATTCAATACCGCAAGCGACCCGGCATGCAATTCAGGAACTTGCCGCAAAACACGGTTATGTCGTAAACAATTCTGCGAGAAGTCTGCGGCAGAGTCAGACCCGCACCATTGCCCTAGCCTTGCCGCTCGCGCATGAGCAGGATCAACTGATTTCAGATCCGTTCTTTCTGAGCCTCTTTGGAAACCTGGCGGATGAAATCACAAAACGCGGCTTTGACGTCTTGCTTGTCAGGGAACCCTCTCCGGACGCGGGCTGGTTCGAACGCTTGATCCGCTCCCGCCGTGCTGACGGTTACATTGTTATCGGTCAGAGCACCCAGCACGATGCCTTAAATGCTGTCGCTGATGACTTTCTACCATTTGTCGTCGGCGGTTCCCCATTGCCTGGACAACGCTATTGCACGGTTGGTTCCGACAATTTTGGCGGCGGGCGAATCGCGACTGAACACTTGCTCAAGCGCGGGAACCGGCGGGTCCTGTTTCTCGGACCGTTCGCGCTGCCGCAGATTGACCAGCGTCTGGAAGGCTACAAGGCAGCACTTAAACAGCATAGGTTGCCGATTGCTGAGGAGTTGATCATCGACGCCCATTTTACCGGGACATCGGCATACGAACAGACGTGCCGCGCCCTCTGTTCCGGACTGGAATTTGACGCCATTTTTGCTGCGTCCGATGGGATCGCTGTGTCTGCAATTCGAGCTTTGGATAGTGCGGGTTTGACATGCCCAGGCGATGTCGCTGTAGTGGGCTTCGACGATAGCGATCTGGCGTTGCAGTCCCGCCCTCCGCTGACCACCATACGGCAAGACGTAGCCGGCATGGCGATCGAGATAGTGCGCATTTTGTTTAGACGACTCGAAGGATTTAGCACGGATTCCGCCTCGTTGCCCATCGAGCTGGTGGTACGTGAATCGGCCCCATAAGGCAGTGGATGTGCTTTCATCGAACTGAGCCGTGCCATTCCCTTGTGACTACTCGAACGCATGGGGTACCGGATCTTGCCACCTACCCAGTCAAGCGATCCGGGCGCGTTTACCAGTGGCGCTGCGAGGCTACGGTGTTGCAGGAGCGGGCCCCTATGCATGTGCCAGGCTTCCGTCGGGTCACCTTCAATGCATGCTTGAGGCCAGCGGCGCCAATTTGCCCATCCTTTAGCGTTTGATACGGGGGGACGTTGGGTGACGAACAGGGTGGGGCGGGCCGCCGAACTTCGTTCCTCGTACAGATCCGTGATCAGCGAATCGCCGACCTCCGGCGTGATCGACATCCAGTCGTGCAACTGGTCCTTGTCGTGCACCGTCAGCTCGCCCGCGTGCCAGTCAATATCGTCGAGCTGGATCGCGACGACATATACCGCACCCATCCCCAGCCGCGCGATGTTCAGCAGCACCGCATAAGAGTGAATCCCTTATGACAGTTTGCTGCGCGACGTGGCGAGAACCGCCTCAACACCATCCCGTGTCAGATAAGGGAGCCGCGCAAACGGTGAACCAATCACTAGTCTTGCTAGATCGAAATGCGAGCGGACACGAGTAAACGTCTCTGCTTGATAAAAACACCGCGGGGAAATCGAAAGCTGCTCGGCTTCGGTGAGTAGCGGGCGTGTTCGCTTCGCTTCAGCGAGTTGGGCTGACTGGCTGAATCGTCATTCTGTGCCGACCATGCCACCACGATAGTTGCGCACGCCGAAGCTCTGCGTCTCAAATTTCAGTCTTAGATCGGCGAACCAAGTTGCCCCTTGGCACCAAGTTCTGTGTTCGAACTGATACAGCTTTGCTGCGTCCCGTGACGCTAGGCAGGTGGCTCCTTACGAGACCACGATTCTCCTGCTGAACCACAATCAAAAACTTATCGACAGCTGGTCTTGCTACCTAGGCTGCTACCTAGCGCGACCACTCATTGTCTCGATCCTAGCTCACGCCGAGTAACTTATTAATCTAATTAAGGAATATGGTGGACGCACTAGGGCTCGAACCTAGGACCCGCTGATTAAGAGTCAGCTGCTCTACCAACTGAGCTATGCGTCCACTTTCCGGCGTTTCCGCTGGTCCCGATTCGTCGGGAGCGCCCCCTATAGCGATCTGTTCGGCGGTGGGAAGGGGGCCTGTGCACTTTTTTCAGGTGCTGAGCGTTCCGCCCCTGCCGTTCCAGCGATTGACCGCCATCAGTGTGCCCACGCAGATCATGTTGGTCATCATCGACGAGCCGCCGTGGCTGATGAAGGGCAGCGGAATCCCGACCACTGGGGCGAGGCCGAGGACCATCATCGTATTGATCGCCATGTAGAAAAAGATCGTGAAGGTCATGCCCGCGGCGAGCAGACCCGAAAAGCGGTCGGGCGCGTTCTGGGCGACGCGCATCCCCCAGCGGAATGTCCACAGGAAGATCGCCAGCACGAAGATTCCCCCGGCCAGCCCCCATTCCTCGGCCATCGTCGCGAAGGCGAAGTCGGTGTGGGCCTCGGGAAGGTAGTCGAGGTGGCTCTGGCTGCCATTGCCGAAGCCCTTGCCCCAGAACCCGCCCGATCCGATCGCGATCTTCGACTGGGTGATGTGATAGCCCTTGCCGAGCGGGTCGCTTTCCGGGTTGAGGAAGATCAGCACCCGGTCGCGCTGGTAGCCGTGAAGCAGGGTGAAGAAGGCCAGCGGCGCGGCGACGACAACCGCCCCGATCGCGCCGACGAACCACCACATCGGCAAACCGGCGAGGAAGATGACCACCGCCGCGCCGACGGTGATCGCCAGGCCGGTGCCAAGATCGGGCTGCATCATGACCAGCAGCGCGGGCACCCCGACGATCCCCGCCAGCGGGACGAGGATGCGCCAGGTCTGGGTCATGCCCGGCGGCATCAGATCGAAGAACCGCGCGAGGGCAAGGACGATCGCGGGCTTCATCAGTTCGGACGGCTGCAACTGCATGAACCCGACGTCGAGCCAGCGCTGGCTGCCACCCTTCACCGCGCCGATCAGCTCGACCAGCACCAGCAGGCCGACCAGCGCGCCATAGACCGGGAAGGCGACCATCTTGAAGAACTCGCGCGACATCCGCGAGATGACGAAGGCCATCAGCAGGAACACGGCGAAATGGATTTCGTGGAGCAGCGCCCAGGGGCGCAGGTGCCCCCCGGCGGCCGAATAGAGCACAACCGAACCGAAGGTGTTGAGCACGAACAGCGGGAGGATCAGCTCCCACGGCTCGCGCGCGATCACCTCGGGGACGACGCCCTGCCTCACTGCGGGTTACCCGCCGGGGAGGGCTGGGCCGCGGGCGAGGGCGCCGTCGCGCTTGGGGTGGCCGACGGCGCAGGCGAGGGTGCGGGCTGATCGTGCGCGGTTTCCTGCTCGGTCACCACCGTCTCGACCGGTGCGACCGGCGCCTCGGTGCGGTCCATCGCCTCGGCTACGGCTTGCTCGCCTTCGACCTTGGGCGCACTGGTGCCGTAATGGGTGACGAAGGACTGGTATTTTGCCGCCATGCGCTGCATCGGCGTGCCGCCCCACTCTTTTTCCATCGCCAGCAGCGTGTCCCACGCGGCGCCGGGATCAAACAGGAAAGTCATGACGTCGCGCGCGATCGGCGCAGCGGCGCGGGCGCCAAAAGTGCCGTGCTCGACCACGACCGACATGGCATAGCGCGGCGCGTCAGCCGGGGCGTAGCAGACGAACAGCGAGTGATCGCGCGACTTCCAGTCGCCGACATGGCCACGGCTGACCAGGGCGCGGACCTGCGCCGTGCCGGTCTTGCCGGCCATGCGGATATCGCCGACCTTGAGCTGCGCGCCGCGCGCCGTGCCCGATCCGTTGACCACCCGGAACATCCCGTCGTGGGCGACCTGCAACTGCTCGGCGGTGAAGGGCAGGTTGGGCCCAAGCGGCGCGGGCTTGTCGAACAGCAGCGACGGATTGAAATTGCGGCCGGTGGCGATGCGCGAGGTCATCACCGCCAGTTGCAGCGGCGAGACCGAGACATAGCCCTGGCCGATCGAGGCGTTGAGCGAATCCGCCGCCGACCAGGGCTGCTTGAAGCGGTGCATCTTCCACGCAGCATCGGGGATCGTGCCGTAGCGCTGCTTGGTTCCCGGCAGATCGAACTCCTGCCCCAGGCCCAGCAACTTCGCCACCGGAGCGATCGCATCGTAGCCGACGCGGTGTGCCATCGACCAGAAATAGGTGTTGCAGCTCCGTTCGATCGCGGTGCGCATATCGACCGCGCCATGAACCGCGTCGCAGCGGAAGAACCGGCTGCCGAGCCGGTAGCCGCCCGGGCACAGCACCTTTTCATCGGGCGAGACGCCATGGAGTTGCAGCGCCAGGCTAGCCATCGGCTTCATCGTCGATCCGGGCGGGTAGAGCCCGCGCACGGCCTTGTTGAGCAACGGGATGTGATCGTCCTCGTTGAGCATCTTCCACTGCAGGCGGCCGATTCCGCCGACAAAGGCGTTGGGGTCGAAGGCCGGCATCGAACAGAGCGCGAGGATCGCCCCGTCGTGGCAGTCGACCACCACCACGGCGGCGGATTCGAGGCCGATGCGGCGCGAGGCATAGTCCTGCAGCTGTCCGTCGATCGACAGCTTGAGCGGTTGGCCGGGGACGTCCTCGCGCATATCGAGATCGCGCACCACCTTGCCGGTGGCGGTCACCTCGGCGCGCCGCGCGCCGGGCACGCCGCGCAGGCTTGGTTCGTAGTATTTCTCCAGCCCGTCCTTGCCGACCTTGTAGCCGGGGGTGACCAGTAGCGGGTTCTTGTCTTTCTCGTACTCCTCGGCCGAGGCGGGGCCGACATAGCCGACAAGGTGGGCGACCGAGGGGCCGGTTGGGTACCAGCGCGAAAATCCGCGCTGCGCCAGGACGCCAGGCATTTCGGGCAAGCGCACGCTGACCGCGGCGAACTTGTCCCAGTCGAGCCCCGAGGCAACCTCGACCGGGCGGAACCCGTGCGCCTTGTCGAGCTGGTCGGTGATGTCCTGGATCTTGTCGGGGCCAAGCTGGAGCAGGTCGCCAAGCTGGTCGACGATATCCTCACGGTCGACCAGGCGATCGGGGATGAGGTCGACCCGGTAGTCCGAGCGATTGGCCGCGAGCGGATTGTTGTGGCGATCAAGGATCAGCCCGCGCCGGGGCGGGATCAGCGTCAGGCTGACGCGGTTGCTTTCCGATGCGGTGGTGTACTTGGCGTTCTGGACCACGCCGATATAGCCCATCCGCACCGCCAGCAGCGCTCCCAACCCTGCTTGGAGCCCGCCGATCAGCACCGCGCGACGTTCGAAGCTGTTGTGCAGCGTGCCGGTGCTGACGTGTTTTGGCTCGTTGAACATCACACGGCCTTGAGCGGAACCAGGCGGAAACGGTCGAACAGCCCGACCAGCCGCGCGGCGAGAGGATAGGTCAGGACCGAAACGATCAGTTGCGGACCCAGGATCAGAAGCCGGGCATGGCCCCCGCCAAGGTTGGACAGCAGCAGCGAAAGGATCAGGTAGGCGGCGATGAACCCGGCTGCCGCCAGCCAGTTGAGCCAGAACCCGCGCCACGGAAAGCGCGCCTCGATCACGTCGAGCGCGATCATCGTCACTGACCACAGCAGCACGGCCGAGCCGAACGGTTGACCGCTATAGAGATCGTCGAACAGGCCCAGCGGCAGGCCCGCCCAGACCGGAAACAGTCCCGGGCGCAATTGCTGCCAGCCGATCAGCAACAGAAAGCCGAACGGCGGCACGATCGGCGCCGAGGCGATCAACGGCATCAGCGGGCAAAGGCTGCCCAGCATGACCAGCAGCCACGGTGTCACCAGCGCGATGAACGGCGAGGGTGCGCGGTTGATCCTGGGTTGGCCCAGCTTCTGGAGTTGACGCGGCAGGGGCAGCGGCGGCGGCATCACAGCCCCGGGGCCGCGGCGGCGACGTCGGGTGCGGGTGCCTGCTCCCACTGCGGATCGACGGCCACGAAATCGGTGCTGCCCGGATCGCTGAGCGGACGGGCGATCGCCCCGTCGCGAGTCACCTCGCTGACCACGGCCACGGCTATGTTGGGGCGATAGAGCCCACCCGCGCCCGAAGTGACGAAAGCGTCGCCCTTCTTGAGCGGGTTGATCCCCAGGGTGATCAGCCGGATCTGCAGCGAACCGTCCGAATGGCCGGTGGCATAGGCGGGCACCCCATCGGTGGCGCGGCGCACCGGGACCACGCTTTCGCTGTCGGTGATCAGCAGTACCCGCGCGGTGTTGCTGCCGACTTCGAGGACGCGCCCGACGAGGCCGAGCGGCGAGCGCAGCGGCATCCCCACGGCGACGCCCTGGTTGGCGCCCGCACCCAGCGTGGCAAAGCGGCGGGTGCTGGTGGAAGTCGAGCTGATCAGGCGTGCGGTGGTCACGGGCTTTGGCTCGGCCTCGACCAGACTGAGCAGCGCCTTAAGCCGGCGGTTCTCGTCGCGCACTGCGTCGGCTTCGGCCAGGCGGACGCGGGCCTCGCTCACTTCCTGTTCAAGCCGGGCGGTGCGAAAACCGGCAGTGAAATAGCCGGTGACCACATCGAAGAACGAGCGCGTGCCGTTGCGCGTGGCAGCCGAGGCGCGGCCGGCCGGAGCGACGGCGTCGTCCGCGGTTGCGCGCAGCCCGGCAAAGGCCGAAGCATTGCCCGTCGATACCACCAGCAGAAGCACGCCAAGTCCGGCGCCGATCACGGCGACGACATAGCCGAAAAAGGTTCCGTACTGCGCCCTGCGGGAATATCCCGGGCGCCGGTTGCCGGGCGGCGCCATGCCTGATCTTCTCCTCCAGCCCGCGCCGATGCGCAGGCGCTATGCCGTCAGGCCGTCATCAACACGCCGCGATAGATCGGGTCTTCCATCGCCCGACCCGTTCCCAGCGCGACGCAGGACAACGGATCTTCCGCGATTGACACCGGCAGGCCGGTTTCCTCGCGCAGATATTCGTCAAGCCCGTGGATCAGCGCGCCGCCGCCGGTCAGAACGATGCCCTGGTCGACGATGTCGGCGGCGAGTTCCGGCGCGGTGTTTTCCAGCGCGATCCGCACGCCTTCGACGATCGCGCCGATCGGTTCGGACAGTGCTTCGGCGATATTGGCCTGGGTGATGGTAATTTCCTTGGGCACCCCGTTGACGAGGTCGCGGCCCTTGAGGTGTATCGTCTCGCCCACGCCGTCAGCGGGGACCGTCGCGCAACCATAATCCTTCTTGATCCGCTCGGCCGTGGCTTCGCCGATCAGCAGGTTGTGGTGGCGGCGCACGTAGGAGACGATCGCTTCGTCCATCTTGTCGCCGCCGACGCGGACCGAGGTGGTGTAGGCGAGGCCGCGCAGCGAGAGCACCGCGACTTCGGTGGTGCCGCCGCCAATGTCAACGACCATCGAGCCGACCGGTTCGGTCACCGGCATATCGGCGCCGATCGCCGCGGCCATCGGCTCAAGGATCAGGAATACCGAGCTGGCCCCGGCGTTGCTGGCCGCGTCACGGATCGCGCGGCGTTCCACCGAGGTCGAGCCCGAGGGAACGCAGATCACGATTTCCGGCAGCGGCATGAAGGTGCGCTTGCCGTGGACCTTGCGGATGAAGTGCTTGATCATTTCCTCGGCGATTTCGATATCGGCGATGACGCCGTCGCGCAGCGGGCGGATCGCTTCGATCGAATCCGGGGTCTTGCCCATCATCATCTTGGCATCGTCGCCCACGGCCTTGACCCGCTTGATCCCGTTGATCGTTTCGATCGCCACCACCGAGGGTTCGTTGAGCACGATTCCGCGGTCCTGGACATAGACCAGCGTGTTCGCCGTCCCCAGGTCGATCGCCATGTTCTGCGCGCCGAATTTGAAGAATCGCGAAAAGAACGAAGCCATTGAAAAATCCGTATGTTTTCCGGTCACTTGGCGCGCGAGTCGCGCCAGTGCAAG
>JAFEEP010000609.1 GCA_018241045.1 Pseudomonadota bacterium
CCCGGCGCAACAGGCGCACACCGCCCACAGGCTGCGATTCGAGGATGGCAAGCCCCTGCATCACCCGTTCGACGCTCATGCCCGTCATCATCACCGCGCCCTCCTCCATGCCTTCCGGGCGCTCATGCGCCTCGCGCAGGTTGAGCGCGCGGAAATTCAGGATCGAGGCTTCCTCGTTGATGGTGCCGCTGTCGGACAGGGTCGCCTTGGCATCCCGTTGCAGGCGCACGTAATCGCTGAAGCCGAGCGGCTTCAGCAGCTGCACCAGCGGGTCCAGCCGCACGCCCAACGCGTCGATGCGCTTGCGCGTGCGCGGGTGGGTGGAAACGATGATCGGCAGCCCGTAGCGCGCCGCAACCGCGTTCAGCACTTCGACCAGGCCGAGGAAATTGCGGTCGGACTCGATGTTCTCCTCGCGATGGGCGCTGACCACGAAGTACTGTCCCGGCGCCAACCCGAGCCTTGCATGCACGTCCGAGGCGGCAATCTTTCCGGCGTAATGCGCCAGCACTTCGCACATCGGGCTGCCGGTCTTGATCACCCGGTCCGGCGGCAGGCCCTCGGCCAGCAGGTACTCGCGGGCGATGTCGCTGTAGGTCAGGTTGATGTCGGCGGTGTGGTCGACGATGCGGCGGTTGATCTCCTCCGGCACGCGCATGTCGAAGCAGCGGTTGCCCGCCTCCATGTGGAAGGTGGGGATCTTGCGGCGCTTGGCCGGGATCACCGCCAGGCAGCTGTTGGTATCGCCCAGCACCAGCACCGCGTCCGGCTGGATCTCCGCCAGCGCCTGGTCGGCGGCGATGATCACCTTGCCGATGGTTTCCGCGCCGCTGGCGCCGGCAGCCTCCAGGAACCGGTCCGGCTTGCGGATGCCGAGGTCCTCGAAAAAGATGCCGTTGAGCTCGTAGTCGTAGTTCTGGCCGGTATGCACCAGCACGTGGTCGCAATGGGCGTCCAGCGCGGCCATCACCCGCGACAGCCGGATGATTTCCGGGCGGGTACCGACGATCGTGGCGACTTTCAACTTGCGCGTGCTCATACCTTGCTCGCCACGGTATCCGGCTTCTGCCGGTCGAAGATCTCGTTCGCCCAAAGCATCACCACCAGTTCGTCATCGCCGATGTTGGTGATGTCGTGCGCCCAGCCGGGGATGGTCTCGACCACCAGTGGTTCGTCGCCGTGGCTTTCGACCTCGAAGGTTTCATCCGTCAGCAGATGGCGGAAGCGGTAGCGCGCCCGGCCCTTGATGACCAGGAACTTCTCGGTCTTGGTGTGGTGGTAGTGGCCGCCGCGGGTGATGCCCGGATGCGCGGTGAAGAACGAGAACTGGCCGCAGTCCGGGGTCTTCAGCATCTCCACGAATACGCCGCGCGCATCGCCGTACTTCGGCACGGCGTAGCTGAAGGCCTCCGGTGGCAGGAAGCTGACGTAGGTCGCGTACAGGGCCCGCACCAGGCCAGTGCCCACGCGCTCGGTGACCAGGCTTTCGCGCACGTCCCTGAAGGCCTCGATCTGCCGCGCCAGCTCGCCCACCGTGGTGGTGTAGACCGGCTGCGCCTCCGCCAGGCGCACGCCCTGCCCCGGGTCATCCAGGAAACGCAGCAATTCGGCCACGACATCGTCGATGTAGACCAGACGGACCTGCGCGGACGGATCGTCGATGCGGATCGGCAGGCCGCGCGGAATGTTGTGGCAGAAGGTGGCCACCGCCGAGTTGTACTCGGGGCGGCTCCATTTTCCGAACACGTTGGAAAGGCGGTACAGCGCGACCGGCGCGCCGCTGCGCTGGCCGTACCCGGCCAGGTGATCTTCCGCCTGCCGCTTGCTCTGGCCGTAGGGATGGTCGCGCTCGGCCTGGATGGACGAAGCGAACGCGACCGGGATGGGACGGCCCGTCGCGAGCAGCGCTTCACACAGGCGATGCGTGAAGTCCGCATTGCCGGCCGCGAAATCGGCCGGATCCCGCGGGCGGTTCACACCCGCCAGGTGGATCACCGCATCGGCCTGCGCCGCCTGTCGTTGCAGCTCTGCATGGCCGGTGGCACGCGTCACCGCCAGCACTTCGTATCCGGTGCGCTCGCCGAGGGCGACGCGCAGGTTCCTGCCGATGAAACCGTCGGCGCCGGTGACCAGGACCTTCATCTCAATCCACCGGCACGGCCGGACGCCCGGCGACCAGGTCGCGGATAAAATCCAGCTTCAGCAGCAACTGCTGCATGCCTTCAACGTCCAACCGTTCGGTATTGCCGGAGGTGTAGTCGTGGGCGTCGCTGATGCGCTTCTCGCCCCGTTCGACGTACTTGCCGTAATTGAGGTCGCGCAGGTCCGGTGGCACCCGGAAATAACCGGGCAGGTCCTCGGCGTGCGCCATCTCCTCGCGGCTGAGCAGGGTTTCGTGCTTCTTCTCGCCGTGGCGGGTGCCGATGACGTGGATCGGGTGATCCGGCTTCCCGAGCAGTTCGGTCAACGCGATGGCGAGCGTCTGCATGGTCGCCGCCGGGGCCTTCTGCACGAAGATGTCGCCGCTGTTGCCGTGCTCGAAGGCGTACAGCACCAGGTCCACCGCATCGTCCAGGGTCATCATGAACCGGGTCATCTCCGGGTCGGTGATGGTGATCGGCGTGCCGGCATTGATCTGGTTCACGAACAGCGGGATCACCGACCCGCGCGAGGCCATCACGTTGCCGTAGCGGGTGCCGCAGATGGTCGTCCTGGCCGGATCCACGTTGCGCGACTTGGCAACGAACACCTTCTCCATCATCGCCTTGGAGATGCCCATGGCATTGATCGGGTACACCGCCTTGTCGGTGCTCAGGCAGATCATGCGCTTCACGCCGCACTGGATCGCCGCCTCGGTGGCGTTCTCGGTGCCGATGACATTGGTCTTGACCGCCTCCATCGGGTGGAACTCGCAGGACGGCACCTGCTTCAGCGCTGCCGCATGGAACACATAATCCACACCGCGCATCGCGTTCATCACGCTGGCCGGGTCGCGCACGTCGCCGATGTAGAACTTCAGCTTGTCGGACGCATAGCGCTTGCGCATGTCGTCCTGCTTCTTCTCGTCGCGGCTGAGGATGCGGATCTCGCCGATATCCGTCTGCAGGAAGCGGCGCAGCACGGCATTGCCGAAGGAGCCGGTGCCGCCGCTGATCAGGAGGGTGTTGTTCTCGAACATCTCAATTCCTCTCGGTATTCCGAATGCGTTCCGCCTCGCCCTTCGCCCAGGCAAGGTACTCGGGCAAGCCCTCCTCCATCGTGACCCGCGGCGCATAGCCGAAGGCGGCGGAAGCCGCCCCGACATCGGCAAGACTGTGCTCCACGTCGCCAGCCCGCCGGGGGCCGAGCTCGATTTCCACCGGGATGCCCAGGCCTTCGCGAATCGCATTGGCAAGATCGAGGATCCGGGTCTGCGTTGCGCTGGCGATATTGAACGCACCCGACACGCCGGGTGCCAGCGCGGCCTTGATGTTGGCCTGCACGACGTCGGCCACGTTGACGAAGTCACGCGTCTGCATGCCATCGCCGAAGATCGTGATCGGCCTTCCCTGCAATGCGTTGAAGACGAAAATCGGGATCACGTTGCCATACGCGTCGAAGCGCTGGTTCTCGCCATAGACGTTGAAGTAGCGCAGCGCGACCGCTTCCATGCCGTGGGTCGCGGCATAGGCCAGGCATTGTTTCTCCATGCACAGCTTCGACGCACCATACGGTGTCAATGGATCAAGCGGGTGGCTTTCGTGGATCGGCATGGTGCGCAATTCGCCGTAGATGCCCGCCGACGACGAGGCCACGATCTTGCGCACGCCCGCCTTGCGCGCTGCTTCCAGCACCTGCAACGTGCCGATGACGTTGACCGAGGAGTCGTCGATGGGATCGTCGATGGAGCGCTTGTTGCCCACCGATGCGGCAAGGTGGAACACCACGTCGCAGCCCGCAACCGCGTCCGCCACTGCCTGCGGATCGCGCACGTCGCCATGCCGGAAATCGACCGCCAATCCATCCAGGTTGTGCAGGTAGCCGGACGAAAGATCGTCCAGAACGCGCACACCCCATCCCTGCCCCACCAGCGCCCGGGCGATATTCGAGCCGATGAAGCCGGCACCGCCGGTAATCAACGCTTGCATCCGGTTTCCTTCACGTTGTCGTCTCCACTTGAATCAGGTCGCGCAAGGCATGCGCGTAGATGGCAGGATGGAAAGCGCTGCGCGCGTGATCGATGCAGGCTGTGCGCATTTCTCGAATATGCCGAATATCCAGCGAGAGGGCGCGTTCCAAAGTCGATGAAACACTTTCGACGCTTGCATCGCTGCACACAAGCCCCGTTTTCCCATCGCGCAAATGTTCAGCAAGGTCGCTGGTTAGATTCCCGATCACCGGCGTCCCTGCCGCAAAGCTTTCCACGAATTTCGTCGGAAATCCCGCCGTCGACAGCCTAGTACGCTGCCGAACCAAAATCGTGAAATCCGAAAGCCCGACAAGCGTCTGGACTTCCGTCCGGCTTAAGCAGCCGGGGGTCGACAACCATGAAAGATCCTGATTTGCCTTGACATCCAGCATGCGATGGACAGCCAATGGATGAGGGCCTGCCACGGTCAGGTGAATCGGCGCTCCCCGTGCGGCCAATCCAGCCACACTGGACAAGACAACGGCGAAATCATCCTTGTAACCAAGCCCATCAATGTGTCCGGGAGCCCCGGCAAACGCCAATCTCAGCGTCTGGGCAGGTTTCCA
>JAFEEP010000060.1 GCA_018241045.1 Pseudomonadota bacterium
ATCGATGCACTCCCAGACCGCAAGGTGATCCAGATCGAATGGGCGTCGTCGGGCGAGGGACCGCGTACACCCAAGGCCGCGCCGGATGTGCCGGCCTTCGCGGCAGGCGGCTGGACCGGCCCCGGGAGCAAGTACCAGCCCGCCGGCATCGTCCATGCCGACGAGTTCGTCACCCGCCGGGAAGTGGTGCGCCAGCCCGGCGCGCTTGGCTTCCTGGACCTGTTCAACCGCGTCGGCATGCGTGCCTTCGAGCTGTTCCGCAACGGCTACGCCGCCGGCGGCCTGGTGCAGCAGGCCTCGCGCCTTTCCTCCGTCGGCGCCGGGTTTTTGTCATCGCTCAACAGTCTTTCGCTGCCGGGCTTCGCCGCCGGCGGTCTCGCCTCGGCCGCCATCCAACCGGCGCTCGGCGACAGCCGCGGCGGCAACACCCCGGTGGTGCTCGACATGGGACAGCTCGGCCGCTTCGAGACCTCAGCGCGTGAGGACGTCGCCGACGAGATCGTGCGCGTGTTTCGCCGCGCTGCGCTGTCGAGGGGGCGTCGATGAGCCGCCGGCAACCTGATCTGACGCTCGACGGCCTGCGCCTGCCGCTGGCCGTGGGCGGGCAGATCGAGCAGACCTACGAGGACTTCGGCGCCATCACGCTGCTGCGCCTCGGTGCGGGCGCCGCGGTGCATCAAGAGGTGTGGCGCAAGACGCGCACGTCGATCAGCATCAGCGGCGCCTTGCCGGTGGGGCTCGACGCAATCGACTGGAAGACCTCGCATGCGCTCGGTTGCGTCGCCCCGCGCAGCATCCAGTCCGCCGGCAACGTCATCACGATCCCGGCCGCGCGCAGGTCCGACGCCGCCCCATATGGCTGGGCGATCACTGCCGCAGGCCTGCTCACCCCAACGGCGGTCACGCTGGCCGGCAACGTCGCCACGCTCTCGCCCGTCGCCGGCGCCGCAGCCTATCAGGTCGCGTGGTACCCACAGCTTAACGTCCGCGCCCCCACCGGCCCCACCGTCAGTTACGACGCGCTGGGGGCTGTCGTCGGCTGGGAGCTGACGGCCGAGGAGGCCTGACGTATGGCGTGGCCAGAGGGAGATGTATTCCCCGAAGGGTGGTCCAACGCCTCCGCGATGGGCTCGAAGTGGTATGTCGACTACGATTTTTCGCACTCTGCAGATGCATCGCTCGCCGCGGTTTCGAGCGGCATGGACATGGCGCGGCTCCGGTCGCCCACGCTCACGCTTGCGTCAAGCGCCGATGCAACGTTCTGGCTTCGATTGGACGGCAACGCCAGCGGCGCATTTACCGTCGACTGGGTGCCGCCGGATGATGATGCATCGACGCTGCTCTACATCGCGCCAATCGGCAGCATGGAGTGGTCCGAACAGACCGTCAGCATTCCCGCGGGGACGGGCTATCTGCTGTTCCGGATTGTCGGATACTCCGGGACGGAAGTGCAGGCATGGATCGACGACGTGGTGCTGCCAGAGTCGTCGGCGCCCACTGTCGCCTCTGTGTCGTGGCCAGTCACGATTGCCCCGCTGCAAGCGCACGCCTTTTGGCCGATCATCATCTTCGACGGTGCACGCGTCCTCTGGCCCGTTACTGTCGTCTCCGCCACGCCTGATGTTGCGTCGGTTCCATGGCGGGTTCAGGTGGTGCACGAGTCATCCGCATCGCTCGTCTGGCCGATCGCCGTGCTCGACGCGGCCGTGGTGGGCGGGCTCGACGGCGCGGGTGGCTGGTCCGCGGCGCCAGACGGCCGGTGGCAGCCCGTCGTCACGCTCGACGGCGCCGATATCGCCGCCAGACTGACAGGCGCTGTGTCGGTGCAGCATGCCGACAACGCCGCACGCACGGCGCAGTTTGCCTACCTGCCCGCATCGGCGGTGCAGCCCATGTCGCTGATTGGCCGGCCGGTGCAGATCGCATTTGCACAGTCCGGCGGGGTGAGTGCGCAAACGTTGTTCACAGGCGTGATCGAAACCCCCGAGATTGATGTGCAGACGGGAGTGATCACCTGCACCTGCACCGACCAGGCTCAGGACGTGTGGGCGGCCATGTCACGGCCGGCCATTGATGCTCTTGTCGGCGGTCGCTGGCACCCGGCTCTGGGCGAGCCAGCGGACAACTATGAGTACATGCGGGCACGGCTCGAATCCGTGCCCGCATCTTGGGCGCTCGACGCCCTGCGCCGCCCGGCCATCGTGTTGTGGGATGCGGAAGCCCGGTCTGTTACCGTGCGCGCTGCTGACGTCGTGGATGGTTCGCTCTCGGTGTCGCTGCCGTCGCGCAGTGAGCTGAGATCGCGCGTAACCTGCACCCTGCAATACCGTTTTCCACGTCTGCGAATTCGCGGTGCGAGCGCGCGCTATGCGCAGAGCCGGGCATTTTTCGTCCGCGGCACGCTCGAGGGGGTCGAGGCCAAGCAATGGCTCACGCGCGACATGATCATGGGCGCGCTCGAGGGGGCGCAATCCTCTGGATGGACGCTTGCCGCGCCGGTCGAGATCGAGCACCCGCGCCCGCAGACCATCGAGCCGACAAGCTCGATTGGCGGTCTTGGCGGCGGTTATACGATCACCGCTAAGGACGCGCAGTCGTGGGCGCTGGGCTTCAAGGCGCTGCTGCGCGCCCGGTGGGCGCAGTCGATCACCGAGACCCGCACCGTTACTGTGGTGTGGCCGCAGATCGAGGCGCAGCTCGGCACGCCCGCCGCCGAAACGATTGGCGCGACACTCGAAAGTGAGTTCGACACGGGTAAATGGGAGGCCGATGAAACCGTCGCACCCACCACATTTGCCACATTTGTCGGGGATCTGCATGAGGATTATGAGTCAGACGGCGCCACGGCCGCCGATGCAGACGGCGCCATGCTTGCGCTGCTCGACCGCGCATGGGTGCGGCTATATGGGGCGTCACGCTCGGGTCGTGTGCGGTTCTCGTTGCCGTGCCGGCCGGATTTGTGGCTCGACACTCACGTCACGGTCGAGACCGATACGCTGCGGGCAGCCGGAAAGATCGTTGAGGTCGAGCATGTGCTGGACCCGGCCAGCGGCGAGGCAGTCACGCAACTGGCCATCGCCGTCGGCATGCCCGGCGCAACGCCCGCTGCGCAGCCCCTGTGGTCACTTCCCGCGCGTCCCGTCGATGCCTACTCTCCGCCGCTTTCGGCTTACGGGTGCCAGATCGGCACGTATGTGGGCGGCGAGATCGAATCGCCCGTCTTCAACGAAGCGACCATGATCGGCTTCGTGACGAACATCGAAGATCTCGGCCTGACGGATGCCCAGCGAAACAGCCGCAACTGGTATCCGCTGCAACTCTCCATCAAGAGCCCCGATATCGCCGCCGAGAGCCGCGACCCGCGCGAGGTCGCATCCGATACAACCATCGAGGTGGCCGTGCCCACCTCTCTGCTGGAGATTCTGTAATGGCAACGACTTGGGCATTTTTCGCCGACGCCGGCCTGACCGTGCCGCTGGTCGGCGGCGCCACCATCATTGACGGCGATGTCTACACCGACCGCCTGGTGTATTTCGGCAGTCCGGCCACGGGCAAGAAGCTCGAGGCCGCCAGCGCACCGGGAACGGATGCGATCGAGGTCCAGCCGGGCTACACGCCGAGCCCCACTGCGGGCGGCTCAGACATCACGAACCTCAAGCTCGCACTGAGCGCCGTCGACTTGGATTCGGCGATTGGTGGCGTCCCGCTCATCGTTGGGACGACGCTTTACAGCGGGCCTGGCGGTGCCGTTCCGATCTACGTTCGCACGCTTGAGCTGACGCTCGGACCGGGCGTCTACGATGACGTCGAGCTCGTGACAAACGGCCTCGCCGAATCGGACGCCTGACCATGGCCGGGGAGAGCGAGCTCCAGAAGGCGGTCGACAAGCTCATCGCCCGTGAGCCGGGCTGGAAAGAATTTACCAAGAAGGCCCCGCTCGGCGCCAAGCCTGGCGCCACCAGCACCGGCCGACCGGCGTCGGCTGGCAAGGGCGTGCAGGAATTTGTGGAGGCCGACGCCACGCTGCGCGAATACTACGATTGGCGCAGCGCAGTCTCGTCCGATGGGCTGTGGTCGATCGAGTACCGCGAGCCAAAAAAGCTCGTTCTGATCGGCGGCGGATCCATCCAGTTCGACGAGCCTCCTACGCTATGAGCATGGGCAGCCCAACCCCCTACGGGCCGCTCGCCCAAGTGCGCCTATGGGGGCGGCCATGGCATGGGCGCATCGACCACAATCCGTTCACGGATGCGCCGGAAAGGTGGCGGCTGCAACTGCCCAACGGCGCCGTGAAAAGACTTCGACCGATCGGAGACGTCCCCGAAAACATCGGAGATTTTCCGACTACAACGCGCCAAGGTTTTCAGCCGATGTCTGGCAGCAATGCACTGTTTCAGCGGACCGACATCCCCGCAATCGTGCGGACGCCAAGCCAGGCGGCAGAGGATGCCGCAGAGGGTAAGCAGTGGTGGGATCGTGCTATCGTCCATGGCCAGGGATCGCTCGGCTCCGCTGTGGAATGGGTCTGGTGCGACACCAGCGGTGACAGATGGCTCGTGAGGTGGCATCCGATTTTCAGCGAGGGGTCTATCCGAGTGACGCTGAATCGATTCGGGTCATTCGGGGGGGTTTGGGCTGGCGGTCAGATGGATATACCGTTTACGCTCGCCACGCTCGGGCAGGCCGACCCCGAGCTGCCGGGCAACACGCCGGCGCGCGAGTTCATGGTGTCCGACGTCACGCCCGTCGGCGACCGCGCGATCATCATGGTCGGTGTGATGAGCGGTAAGTACACGTCTGGCAGTAACAATTACATGCTGCCGTTACTGCGCAACAGCCGTTTGACGGGCGACATGCATCTTTACTACGCGCCCGTTCTCCCGTTGGGGTGGATTGAGGTGACGATGAATGGGACGCCTGGGTCACATTCGTGGTCAGCGAGCGTTTCCGTGCTCGCCGATCGCGCTACTACCCTGGGCGCTCGGACTGCCGTGTGGAGTCAGGGACGAGAGCATCGAGCCAACCGAATGGTGAGCGATACCTCGCCGGCGGGGTTCCCCGATGTGCCCGGCCTGTCGGTTGAGCTGGTGCATACGGCAACGGGCGAGGAGGACGTCACCGTGGCGTCGCTCGGCGGCTACACAGCAGGCTGGGCAACGTACTACCGAGGTACGGACTCATACACCGCATCCGCTTCTGGCGCGATCGTCGGCATGCACTATGTAGGGGACGGGATTGTCACCTACACGGCCGACTGGCTGTGGACGCACACGCTGACGGAAGACGCCACGTTCGTCTATGAGGGTGACGAGGTTTGGCGGTACACCCGTGCCAACGAAGGCGATGTCTGGATTCGTCAGGGGTGGGGGGAGTTTGGCCGCACACGCACCGCAACCTACATCGGGTCCGGCGAGCTATCCGAGACCTGGACATTGCGCCGCAATGGAGTCGAGGTGTCGACGTGGGACTCCGGCCTGTACGAGACGTGCGTGGCAACCGGGACGGCGTTGTTCAAGGTCACGGAAGGCGGCAATGATTACTCATATCAACTTCAGTCGAGCTCTGTGGCGGGGGATGTTCGGCTGCGGACCAATGGTGAGGAGATTTCCGTTCCGCGCACGCTCGACGGGGGCAATGATGTTTTCGGAAAGGCAAGCCCGTCTAAAGTATTTGCGCGCTTTGGGTGGGGTCCCGCCGCGCTCAGCGAGAGTGATAGGCTGTGGGCTCCCGTCGAGACACCACCCGACGGAATTTATGGCCCCCCATTGTCTGGTTCCGGCGGAACTCTTGAGTCATCGCGCTGGCGCCGCTTCATGCTTCATTACTCGCAGCGCTGCCTCGGGTATATGGCTTACTCCAACCATAGCAGCGTCGACACCATTCTTCGCATCGGCGAGCTCTCGACGCCCGTTGGCATTCAGCCGGCCATCCCCCCAACAGCGTACAACTCGGCAGCGCGCCCGCTCGCCTTCGCCAGCTACAACCCGTGCACCGGCGATGTGGCGCGCAGCGAGTGGCCGGTGAATTGGATCTAGCGTTTACTCCTGTCGAAATTGTTTTTTTGCTGCTAAATCTTCCAAATCCGCATTTATCGCGCTGCGCTACGGCTATTTTTCTCGCGCGCCTTTATGCGAACTGGAACATGCCGCACCCGTTCTGCGGGACGAGCTTGGGTGGAGTTACCTGCTCAGGCAGAGCGATCTCGTGCTGCCAATCATCCTTCAACGGTGGCAGTCCGACACCCTTCAGCCGA